>CAWVFT010000038.1:0-11124 GCA_963928635.1 Bacillota bacterium
CCTCTATCTTTTATATTTATCTCTAAATATTTTCTGAAAGTTTTTTCAAGCTCTTTTAAACTTCTTTCTTTTTTATTGGTTAAAAAACTTTTAAAAAATTACTTCTTCGGTTTATATTTCTTTCGAAATATTTTCCGCTTCGGTTTATTCTCTAAAGGATTTTATTGTTTACTTTTCAATGTACTTTTTGTTCCTTAATAGGAACGGTTTGCATTATATAATACCTTGATTTCTTTGTCAATACTTTTTTCGACTTTTTTTAATTTTTTTGAGCAAAATAAAAAACTAGTAATTTCCCATCTCCTGTATTCTGTTTGAAGTTTTATTACTAATCTCTCGTTTCTTATTTTATCTCTAGCAAGGTACTAATATATAATAGCATATGAATAAAACTTTGTCAACACATTTTATAAATATTTTTTATAAAAATTTAAAAATATTTTATAAAGATTTATAAGTTGTATCTTAATGACTATAATAACATAATATATTTGCAATGTCAACTTTTTTATTATGTTAATTTTTGCCATTTTATTATATAGAAATTTATCTTGACTATATGCCAATTATTATTTTTATAATTACTCTTCTTAATTTAAATTCTTCATTATTAAAACTACACTAAAATTCCACTAATATTAAATCATCTCCTATACATTTTATATTTTGCCATGGTATTATGATATCATTATTTTGAGAGAAAATACTTAAAAATTTATTACTTCCTGGAACTATTATAGATGTTATAACTCCTGTTTCTAAATCTGCACAAACATCTTGAACATATCCTAATCTTTTTCCATCTTTTATATTAACTACCTCTTTATGTTTAAAATCTAATCCCTTATCATGCAATTTATCCTCATTCCTTTCTTATATAAACTTTATAACTAGCTTCAATATTTTTTCTCTCTTTTTAATATATGTAAAATAAAAAAATAAATGACCTAAATATAAGTCATTTATACATTTTTTTAATATGCGAAATTGCGCTTTTTTCGAGTCTTGAAACTTGAGCCTGTGATATTCCAATTTCTTCTGCTACTTCCATTTGTGTTCTTCCATCAAAAAATCTTTTTACTATTATATTTCTTTCTTTCTCATTTAATTTTTTCATTGCCTGAATTATAGTCATCTTTTCTGCCCATAATTCATCTGAATTTTTTTTATCTTTTACTTGATCCATTATATATATACTTTCTGAACCATCATTATATACTGGCTCCTGTAAAGATACTGGATCTTGAATTGCATCTAAACTAAATGCAATTTCTTCTCTTTCTACATCTAATTCTTTAGCAATTTCATCTATACTTGGCTCTTTTCCAAATTCTTTTGTATATCTTTCTTTATACTGAATTGCTTTATATGCTAAATCTCTTACTGATCTGCTAACTCTTATACTATTATTATCTCTTAAATACCTTTTTACTTCTCCAATAATCATTGGAACAGCATATGTTGAAAACTGTACATTTTGTGTTATATCAAAATTATCTATTGCTTTTATTAGACCAACACATCCAACCTGGAATAAATCATCTGAAGATTCACTTTTTCTATAAAATCTTTGTATTACACTTAATACTAATCTTAAATTTCCATTTATAAATTCATTTCTTGCTTCTATATCTCCCTTTTTTATTCTTTTTAATAATTCTTCTTTTTCTTCTCTTGTGAGTATTGGTAGTTTTGATGTATTTACACCACAAATTTCTACTTTATTTAACAAAAGAAAAACCTCCTTAAGAATACTTATTTTTATTATTCCCCGAAGGTTTTTTTCTATTCATTTATTAACTATTACAATAATTATTTTATGGGAAAAAATTGCTATAAAACCTTATCCAGTCTTACTCATTATTTCTTTTTTCATTTTATTTATTATCTTTTTTTCTAACCTAGAAATATAACTCTGTGATATCCCCAGTTCATCAGCCACCTCTTTTTGAGTTTTTTCTTTTCCTGTTTTAAAACCAAATCTCATTTCCATTATATTTTTTTCTCTATTATTTAGTTTTAAAATAGATGCTCTTAATAATACTTTGTCCACTTCATCTTCTAAATTTCTCGATGTGATATCAGGATCTGTTCCTAAAACATCAGATAATAGTAATTCATTTCCATCTACATCTTTGTTTAATGGTTCATCTATTGATATCTCACCTTTTATTTTATTGTTTTTCCTCAAATACATTAATATTTCATTTTCAATACACCTAGAAGCATATGTTGCTAACTTTATTTTTTTATCTGAATTAAAAGTATTTACTCCTTTCATAAGTCCAATAGTACCAATTGAAATTAAATCCTCTATTCCTATTCCTGTATTCTCGAATTTTTTTGCTATGTACACTACTAATCTTAGATTTCTTTCCACTAATATCTGTCTTGCTTCTAAATTATCTTCTTGTGATAATTTCTCTATCATTTTTTCTTCTTCCTCTATTGGTAATGGTGGTGGCAATGTTTGACTCCCTGCTATATAAAATATTGGCAGGTATTCTATTTCATTATCTTCATTTAAGTATTTTGCACATATTGTACTTATACTATTTTTTACTAACTCTAGTAATTTCATTTTGCATCATCCTTTCTTTGTTACAGTTCAATATAATTAAACTTAAATAGCGTGAGAATATAATATTTTGATTAGTAAACTGTAAATATTCTCAACTTAGTAATTCCATTCCCACAAGGCCTCTATATTCTCCCTTTTTCGTTAATGACTTATTATATATCCCAATAATTACATCAGCATGTTCTATAATTTGATCCTCTTTTTCTACAATAACTTTATCAGCCTTTAAACCTACTAACATGCCGTTTTGCTTTCCTAACGAAGAATATGGAATCCACCTAAATTTAGGTATATATGTATCTTTTATATCCTCTGGTATCTTCTGAAAATCACCTCCTAAAATTTCTTCCAAATTTTCTAAAATTTCTCTCGGCAGTAATTCATATAATGCCGTATTTTCTATAACTATTACAGGTAATCCAGATATTGGCTCTTTTAACATATTTCCAGTATCTATCATTGCTTTTATATGTACTGTTTTGTTATTTAGTTCTATTGATATATTACACATCATGTCTTTTTTAGTTATATTATTTTTTACTACTTTAAATGCTGTTATTAGAATAGTAGTTGCAACAACTGCACCCAAAAATACTGTTTTTAATGGATACATTCCTAAAAATAGTCCGTCTTTCATCAATACTTCTTGTGGTTTTATTATATAAATTAACGCAAATGCCACTCCTCCAAATAGAAAAGATGTCAAATAAAATATTAATATTTGTTTTAATAACAATTTTATATTCTTTGGAATAAATGCTATATATACCATTACTACTGATAGAAAAATTTTTAAGAATAAATTATTGTATATTTCCAAATCTGATATATATGATAATACTGAATAAATTGCTCCGATTAAACTTGATATAATGATTCTTAAATGTTTAACTTTGACTTTTAATACTATTGCTGTTGCATAAATTATTATTGCATTCATAATTAAGTTTTCTATAATTACAACATCTAGGTAAATTGTCATTTCAATATTTTTTCCTTTCTTGTATACAATATTTCCACTTTCTTACCTGTTTTGTAATTGTACTACTTTCGTTTTAAAAAAACTGTCTTTTCTTATTGTAGAAAAAAAGAAATAATCGATTATTTTCGATTATTTCTTAAATTTCATATTATATTTATATCATCTTAATAACTGAATAATTGTATGTTCTAATTTTTGCTTTTATTTTTTCTTAAAAATGATGGAATATCTAAATCATTTTGTGATGAACTTACATCTGAATTTGAAGGAATTGAACTTATTTTCTTTTCCCATGTTTTAGATACTATATTATCTACCCCAATACTAGATATTGGTTCATTTTTTTCAAATCCTGTTGCAATTACTGTTATTTGAATTTTATCTTGCATTGTTGGATCTGTTACTGTTCCGAATATAATATTAGCTTCTGGATCTACACTTCTTTGTACTAACTCTGCTGCTGTATTTACTTCATGCAAACCTAAATCTTCTCCACCTGTAATATTTATAATTACTCCTTTTGCACCTTCTATTGAAGTTTCTAGTAATGGACTTTGAATTGCCTCTTTAGCAGCATCTTCTGCTCTATTTTCTCCTGATGCACTACCAACTCCCATATGTGCCATACCTTGATTTAACATTATTGTTTTTACATCCGCAAAATCTAGATTTACAAGTCCTGGTACTGCAATTAGGTCTGATATACCTTGTACACCTTGTCTTAATATATCATCAGCCATTTTAAATGCTTCGATTATAGATGTTTTTCTATCTATTATTTGTAATAATTTGTCATTTGGTATTACAACTAATGTATCTACTTTTCCTTTTAGGCTTTCAATACCTCTTTCTGCTTGAGATAGTCTTTTCTTTCCTTCAAAAGTAAATGGTTTTGTTACTACACCTATTGTTAATATTCCCATTTCTTTTGCTGTTGCTGCTACTATTGGTGCTGCTCCTGTACCTGTTCCGCCTCCCATTCCGGCTGTTACAAATACCATGTCTGCTCCTCTTAATACTTCTGCAACTTCTGCTTTACTTTCTTCAGCAGATTGTGAACCTATATCAGGATTTGCTCCTGCTCCTAATCCTCTTGTTATTTTTTCTCCTATTTGTATCTTTGTATTTGCCTTTGATTGTTGCAAAGCTTGTCTATCTGTGTTTACTGCTATGAAATCAACACCTTTTATTCCAGATTCTATCATTCTGTTTACGGCATTGTTTCCAGCTCCTCCTACTCCTATTACTTTAATTGTTGCTGTTCCATCCATCATTGTTACATTGTTATCATCATATTCCATCATTTGGCTTTTCCTCCCTTAAAACTTTATCTATTTTAAAATTAATAACTTGATTATGAGTAAAAAAATTCTTTAATTCTTTCTATTATATTTTTAAAAAAGTTTTCTTCTGATTTTGTGTCTATGCTACTTGATACTGATTTTGTAAATGGCCTTGCAGCGATATATCTTACTAATGCATAACTAGTTCTATAACTTGGCTTTACTGTACTTACTGCCCTACCAGTTGATATTTTTACTGGAATGTTTAAATTTATTTTTCCTGCTACATCACTTTTGTTTATATTAATTATTCCTTGACCTGTCAATACTACATTATTTATTTTTGATTTAATAGCTTGATTTGTAATGTCTTTATTTACTATTGAGAATATTTCTTCTATTCTTGCTTCTATTATTTCTATTAATTCTGAACTCTTTATTATCTTATTTTTATTTTTTTCATCTTTGCATGTATTTAATATTATGTCATTGTCTTTATCACTATCTATATATGATTTTAAAGCTAATCCATATTGCCTTTTTAATTTATCAGCTTCTTCTTCTGATATATTTAATACCACTGCTATATCATTTGTTATATTGTCTCCTCCTAGTGGTATTGAGTTTGTATAAATAAATGAAGAACCTTCAAATACTCCTATGTCTGTATTTCCTGCCCCTATATCTAATAACATTACATTATCATGTAGTTCATTATTATCTAATATCAAATTTCTTTCTGCTAATGTTATTGGAACTATTCCATCTATTTCTAATCCTGCTCTTTTAAATATATTGTTTAGTTGTCTCACATAGTCTTTTTCTGCTAGTATTACTTGTGCACTAACTGTAAAACTTGAACTTAGATTTCCAACTGGATCTGTTACTACTGTACCATTATCTAATGTTATTTTGTCTGGAACTACATCTATTAGAGTTTTGCCTTCTGGTATTTCTATATCTTTTACTTGCATTATAGCACTTTGAACATCTCTTATTGAGATCCCAGAATATCTATCTTTTACTTCTTTTGTAATACTATTTTGAACTATTGTTGCATACTTACCTTGTATTGTTACATAAGCTGAATTTATTTTTAGATTTGTTTCATCTTCCGCATCTTTTATAGTTTTGGCAAGACTTAAACTTATTTCATCTTCATTTATTATTTTACCCTTTTTTAATCCGCTACATTTATATGAGGTACTACTTATTATCTCTATTTGGCCAAAATTGTTGACTTCTCCCACAACAGTTGCAACTTTGGTCGTTCCTATATCTACACCAACTATAATATCACCTATTGCCAAGTTAATTCCTCCATTTTTTAGAATAAATTTTCTAGAGTATTTATATTACATTTTTTTTTAAAAGTCAATAGAATTTGTTATATTTTTGTAATATTTTTGTAATGGTTTTGTAATATTGTTTTATATATACTCATTTTTCAACATTTTTCGACTTTTGTTGTATAGTAAAAATCTGCTTTTGTCTTAATTCAAATGCAGACTATACACTATGATAAACTTTTGAAAGAAAAAAATCAAGAGGCTTTCTTGATTTTTCTCTCTTTCATCTTGTTTGACCATTTTTCTACGTAATATCGCCTTATCGTACCTAAATTCATAAACATTCGCCATACAAATACCACAATTGCTGCTAAGTATATATCTACATTTAACCTTTGACCTAGTATTGTAAGTAGTATTGCTAATATTGCATTTCCAAAAAATCCAGATATGAATATTTTTAAATCAAAATTTTTGTTTATTACTGATGATATTCCTCCGAAAACTGAGTCTAACGCTGCTATTATCGCAATTGCTAAGTAGCTTGAATATGTATATGAAATTACTGGTGCATTAATTCCTATTATCGCCCCTAGCACACATCCTATTAAAATTGCTATAAAAACCATTTTTACCACCTTTTCCTTTATTTAGTTTTAACTTCTTGCATATATTTTACTGTTATATCTTTATTATATTGTAATATTTCTATTCTATCATTAGTTTCTAGACTTACATCATATCCTTGCCTTTGCAATGTGTTAACATACCCTTCTTTCGCAACTAAGGTACTTTCCAAATATGATTTATTGCCTATTGCTTTTATAACATATGGACCTATTATTCTCTGTTGATTAACTAATATTAATGTTTCATTTATAGTTGCTATATCAGATGTATTTATTATTCTCTCATCATTTATACTTATAGCTTCTGCTCCTGCTAATTTTAGTTCATTAACTAATCTATTTAATATATCTGATGTTATAATAAGAAAATCTCCTTCTTCATTTTCTCTATCTCTTAATGTAATTATTATTCCCTCTCCTGCTACATTTGTTTTCCCAAGAAGTAAATTTACACTGTCTAATTCTTCTTGTACTAATTTTGATGTTTCTTCATCTGACTTTTCCTGTTGTTGATACTGTTCCAATGTCTGTCTTTGTTGTTCATACTGTTCATTTGCAACATCATATTGTTCTTTCAAATTCGCAAGCTCTGTTCTTAATTCTTCTTCTCTCATATTTTCTATAGATGTTATGTCTGTTTCATTTACTAATTTAAATTGCATAAACATTACTGTTGATAGTGCAAGCACAGCTATACCTATTGTTATAGTTACTGTAATTTTACCTTTTCTTTTCAAGATTTACCTCCTTATTGTACCGTTTGTGCATATTCAAAAGTTATAACTCCTGAATATTTTGGTATTGTTATGTTATTAGATTTTTCTAATTTAACTTGTATTTGGTATTTTTCCCTTAAATTATCTAAATACCCTGCTGGTCTATCTAAATTTGAAAGATTTTCTGGAAGTCCAATAGCTTTTATTTTAAAAGGTGCCCCTACTCTTTGTCCGTTTATATTTATTATAGCCCCTCCACATTGTATTGAAGATGTTGTAACTAATCTTTGATCATTTATTGATATTGCTTCTGCTCCTGTATTTTTTAATTCATTTACTACTGTTAGAATATCTAAATCATGTAACAATAAATCATTAGGATTAAATACTGTTGTTGGGTCTGTTGTACTATCATCTAAAGTAATTATAACCCCCGGTCCTGTTACATCTACTGTACCTATTAACATATTTCCTTCTTTTATTTTGCTTTGTAAATCTTCTAAGTCTGAGTTTTCTTGGGTAGCTTCATCTATTTGTTTATCTATTTCATTATTTAAAACTTCAATATCTTTTATCAGGTTTTCATATCTTTCTTGATATCTTAGCACTTCAGCTCTTAGATTACTCTCTTCATAAGATTGGCTTACAGTTGAGCTATATTGAACACTACGCATTTGAACACATATGGCAACTGTCAAAGCAAAACACATTACACCTAGCACTATACTAATCACTTTTTTATTGGTCATATTAGCATTCCTTTCTATTATATAATACATTTATTATACTTTTTGTTTAAATCTTGGCTTAAAATTATTATTTAAATCTCCATTAAGATAAATTTCTCCTTCTACACCTTTATTGTCATCTAAAATAGCTTTAATCCACAAAATTTTATCACTTAAGTTTGATTCATCTCCCAAATATATTGTCTTTTTTTCTTGCTCCATGTATATACTATAATTATTTTTATTAGTCATGTCAATACTTGTGACTAGACTATCTAGTCCATTTGATTTACACAAATCCATTATTCTAATTACTGTTCCAAGCTTTTCTAAGTCTTCTATCTGTAATCTATTACCTGCTTTTATTTCTTCATCTGGTGTTGATGTTCCTTGAAGTATAGGAAGTCCTGCTGAATCGTTTGAAATTTCTAATATGTACCCCTGATTATTTATGTAGGCAAATCCATTTAAAAATTCTAGACTATAATTTCTTTGTCTTTCTACTACATTTATTTCTATTTTATTTGGCAATACTCTTTTTACTTCTGCAGTTTCTACATATGGCTCCTGCTCTATATTTTTTTCTACACTACTTGTAAAAAGTCTGAAAATATTCTGACCTGTTTTTAAACCTGACAAACTAACTATGGTATCTGCCGATATCCTACTTATATTATTTACTTTAATTTCCTGAATATTAAATATAGGCGAAATCATTGCAAATGTTGTTCCTCCTACTATTATCGCTATAATTAATGTCCATTTTACAATTCTTTTTATTCTCTTTATCTTTTTTAGTTTTTTTCTCTCGTTTTTACTTACTATTTTTTTATTAAGATTTTTATTCCTAGCATAGTTCTTTTTTGCCATTCCAATAACTGTTTCTGTCTCAAGATCAAATTTTTTTTCTGCATTTATTTCGCTTTTTCTTTTTTCTTTTATTCTCTTTTCTCTTTCTTTTACTTTCTTCTTCTCTTCTTTTTCTTCATTTATAGGCTCTTTCTTTACTGGTTTCATGTAATATAAACTAGTAATTTTATCTTTTTGGCTTTTATTCAAAATTGTCACCTCCAACTTAGCTTTTGTATCTCTTAATTTCATATTACATATTTTAGCATAAATAATAAAAATGGTCAATTGGTTAATTGGGGACAGGTTCCGTTTAACCATTTTGGGTTAACTTGGGACGGGTTTCATTTGACCATTTTGCCTCAAATCGCTTGATTAGAGCAAGCTATGAGTATTTTTTGATATTTTCCCAAACTTGCTCTACAAATTACTTTCTTATTATTTAAATATAGTTATAAATTTTTGCTTATTTCTATATTTCCTCCTAAACTTTGTATTTTTTTATCTAGTTGTTCATATCCTCTTAATATATATTCTATATTTTCTACTACTGTTATTCCTTTTGCTGATATTCCCGCTAATACTAGTGCTACTCCTCCTCTTAAGTCTGTCGCCTTTACTGTTGCACCATATAATTTTTTTACTCCTCTTATTATAGCACTTTTTCCCTCTATTGTAATTTTCGCTCCCATTTTATTTAGTTCTTGCATATATTTATATCTATTTTCAAATATGTTCTCTACTATTATTGATGTACCTTTTGCTGTTGTAAGCATTGCCCCAAATACTGACTGCATATCTGTTGGAAACCCTGGGTATGGCATTGTTTTTATATCTATCGCTTTTAATTTTTTTGGAGCTAAAAGTTTTATTTCGCTTTTCTCTATTTCTAAATTGCATCCTGTCTCTTCCAACTTCGTTATTATTGGTGTTAAATGGTCTGGATTTACATTTTCTAATTCTATATTTCCTCCTGTTACAGCTGATAAACACAAAAACGTTCCCGCTTCTATTCTGTCTGGCATTATGTTATAGCTTATATCTTTTAATCTTTTTACTCCCTCTATTCTTATTTCATTTGTTCCTGCTCCTTTTACCTTTGCTCCCATTTTATTTAAAAAGTTTTGTAAGTCTATTATTTCTGGTTCTCTTGCTGCATTTGTTATTATTGTTTCTCCTTCTGCTAATATGCTTGCTAATATCGCATTTTCTGTTGCTCCTACACTAGGAAAATCAAAGTCTATTTTGTCTCCTTTTATTGTCTCGCATTTACAAGTTATATTCCCATAATTTTGTATTATGCTTATTCCAAGTTTTTCAAATGCTTTTAAATGTAAATCTATTGGTCTTGCTCCTATGTCACATCCTCCTGTTTGTGATAGTTTGTGGATACATGAATTTCAAGTGAAATGCTAAACCTCCATTTTCGTACAATTCATTATACATCATATCGTTTAGGTTATACAAGTCTTTTTCTTCTTTTGTTATTTCATTTTTATCAAATACTACTATTTTATCAAATAGTCTTGATAATTCTTCCTTTGTTAATCCATTAGCCTTAATATCCTTTATTGCTTTGAATATTAAGTCTTCTTTATTTTCTAATTTATTTAGTGTGTTAAATTTGCTTTCTACTTCTTGCAATTTTTCTTTTTCGTATTGTATCTTCTTTTCTAGTTCTTGCTTTTTATCTTTGTATATAAATTCTGGTATTAAATCATTTAACTTATCCTCATACACTTGTTTAAACTGTTTTTCTAATTTCTCTAATGCCTGTTTAGATTTGTTTAAGTCATGTTCTAGTGTTACCTTGTTTGTAGATATTGCTTTTACATTGTTCATTACAAAATCTTTAAATTCTGGATTGCTAATTAAGTTATCTATATAAGCATTTACGATTTGGTCTAAATATTCTATTCTTATTCTGTGTGGTCTGCAACCATAATCTGGTCTTATATCTTTTATAGCACCTTCATTGCTATATTTTTTACATAAATAACTATCTGGTCTTTTTCTTGTTCCACTTGTTCCTTTTCTTTTATACATTGCAGTTCCACATCTTCCACA
>CAWVFT010000039.1:0-56017 GCA_963928635.1 Bacillota bacterium
TACCTGTAATTAATTTTCACGGATTAAGACATACAAATGCAAGTTTACTAGTTGCACAAAATGTTGATATAGCTGTTGTTTCTGCAAGACTAGGTCATGCACAAATAAGTACAACACTTGACTTTTATGTACATCCACTACTTTCTCATAATAGAAAAGCTGGATATGCACTAGAAAACTTACTATTACCAACAAGGTCTTAATTTCACTTTTTTCTAATTTTCACAAATTACAAATTTTCACGATATTAAAAAGTAAAAAACTTTGAGATTTTATATCTCTTTCCCAAAAGTTTTTTACTTGAAGATTTTAATAAAAATCATAAATTTATAGTACATTTTTTATTGAATTTTTATTAGATTTTCAGGCATTTGAGGTGTTTATTTTACCCAATTTTTACCCAATTCTACATAATATTGCTATTTTCAAGCATTATTGTAAACTGGTTGGGGCGCATAAAAAATCGCTACAACTTAGTTAGCTGTAACGATATAAGTTTGGTTGCGGGGGTAGGACTCGAACTTACGACCTTCGGGTTATGAGCATTTTAAGTATTTCGCCAATACTAAAAATAGTCTATATAATAAATCAAATGAACAGCTATATGGCAGACAGGTGAAACTTAAAACCTCATTATATTTTAAGAAAGGAACATTAAATATGATAGGTAATCCAGTAGATTATGATAAAAAATTTAAAGATAAATTTCCAATATTTGCACCTAAGCTTGATGTAGAATTAAGAAGATATTTAAACCTAATACCCGGCAAAAACGTTCTAGATTTAGGAATAGGGCAAGGTAGGAACTCTATTCCATTATCCGAATTAGAGTTTAATATTACAGGTGTAGATTACTCTACTAGATGTTTAGAAATATGTAGAAATTCTTGTTCTAAGTTGAATTTGATTCAAAGCGATATAAGAAACTTTAATATAGAACCAGATAGATATGATTTAATTATTTCAAGATGTGTATTACATTTTTTGCATAAATCTGATAGTTATCAAATTATCAAAAATATTAAAAGTAATATTAAAAATAATGGTTTAGTCTATATTCAAGTATTTTCGTTAGAAGATCCTAAATATACTAAATTCTCTATATCTACTAACTTTGAAGTAATTGATAATAATATTTTACACAATAAAATTAATGATACATATGTTAGTTTCTTTACAAAAGAAGAAGTTTTAAAATTATTCAATGATTTTAAAACAATTCTAATATCTGAAGAATATTGCTTAGACCAAGGTGGAGAAGCTCCGCATTATGCAGGTATAATAAAATATATTGGTCAAAAAATATAAATAACAAGATACCTTAATGGAGGAAATATGTTAAAGATATATAATATAAAAGATAAGCAAGAATACCTAACGGAAATTGCTATACTTACTCAAAAAGAATGGGGCAAAAAAACTAATTCTAGAGGAAAATTAGAAGAAAAAATAGATAAGCAAATTTCTAAAATTATTAATAACTTAGATAATCCTTTATATTGCAAATTAATTTTATTGGATAATGATATTTTAATAGGCTTTATATCTATATTTCCAACTGATTCAGATGAAAGGAAGGATTTATCTCCATGGTATGCCACTATGTATGTAAAAGAGGAATTTAGAGGGAAAGGATATTCTAAAATACTTAATAATGCAATACTTCAAGAAGCAAAAAAGCGAGGCTTTAAGAAATTATATCTAAAAACAGACTTAATTAATTATTACGAAAAATTCGGTGCGATATTTTTAGATACTTTAGATAGTGGTGAAAAATTATATTATTTTTCAATCTGAATCTTGAAATATGAATATATTTATGTATGCAAGTAAAAGAAAACGTGATATTTTAATTTTTCTAAGGTTTAAAAATATTAGTAAAATACCAGTATTAAAAATAAATATCAAACATCAATAAACCTATTTATTATACCTTTTAAACAATAGTTGATGAAACTTCAATTGAATTAATTGGAGAACATGCGGAGTCAACTATAATAAAAAATATTAATTGTAAGAAAATCAATATAGAAGTTTTTGGTCCAAATAAAAAAGGATTAAATTTCTATGAAATGAACAATTATGTTATTAGAGATATAATAGTTTTAAAAAGAATATAGGAGATGTCATATGAATATACAGTTAGATTATTCTTTTTCTATTAATAAATTTTTAGAAATGGTAGAATCCGTTGGTTAGAAAACTTATGCTAAGTCACAAGTTGAAAAAGCTTTAAAGTGTTGGTAATGAAGCTTTCTATGAAAAGGCAGGTTTTAAATATAAGCCAGACAAAATTACCGGTATGTACTTATGGATTAAAAAATAATGGAAGGAGTTTTAATTTTATGGACAAATTTAAAGAAATAAGACCAATAGCTTTAGGTCTTGCTATTAAAAACAATAAACTACTCGTTTCAGAAGGTTTTGACAAAGTAAAAAACGAAACATTTTACAGATGTTTAGGTGGAGGTATTGAGTTTCAAGAAAAGGGCGAAGATGCTCTAAAACGTGAATTTTTGGAGGAAATCAATGTTAATATTACAGTTAAAAATTTCTTAGGAATATCTGAAAACATATTTACATATCAAGGAAAAAAAGCTCATGAATTAATTTTATTTTATTCAATTGATATATCTGATGAGAATTATCAAGACGAATATAAAGTAATAGATGACCATGGTGAAACTATTGCCAAATGGATAAATATTGAAGAATTTAAAAACAAAAACAAAATTTTATATCCTGGAGAAATATTTAAATATCTTTAATATTTATATTGTGAATTCACTTAATATTTTACTACTAAGTTTTAGCTGTTTATTCCGTTATAAGAATTTATATTTTTTGATAATATTAAGAAAGGCATTTCGCTAAGCAAGTCTTTGTAGCATGTGCGAAATACATACCATTCGCTTTGCTCGGGCGGATTAAGGTAGCCTAACCTTGTTGTATACGGTAAAATCCATATAAGGTCAAGAAAAAAGACGATTTTTCCTATACAATAAAAACAGCTAGCCTATTTAGCTAACTGCAATGTGGTTGCGGGGGTAAGACTCGAACTTACGACCTCAGGGTTATGAGCCCTGCGAGCTGCCAACTGCTCCACCCCGCGATATTTAATTTGTACATTATTAATTATACTATCATTAATAATTATTGTCAACACTTTTAAGCTATTTTTTGCTTATTTGAGGCTTATTTTTACTTATTTTAAATTTCTTTTTACTATTATATTCCATTTTTTTTATTTTATTCGTATTTATTATACTTGTACAAAATTAAAATCACAAAAATTGCCAAAAAGCCCATCCCCTTTGGCACTCTCTGGCAAAACTTTTTAATTTAACATTTTAGGTCTGTCCCCAAAATCCCTATGTATAGGGATTTTGAGATACGTCCCTAAATCCCCATTTTCTTGTACATTTTTTCTTTTGCAATTATTATTATTGTGCTTACTACTGCTAATATTGCAAATATTCCAAATTCTTGCATGCTTATTGGTGATACTTCTAATATTTTGTTGAATAAGAATACTGCTAAGAAGAATCCTATAAATGTTGTTGTAAATAAGAATGCATGTAGTTTATTAAATGGTCTGCATACTTCTAATACTGCTAATATGCTTACATATCCTATAAGTAGGTACATTATTGTTACTAATGGTCCTTGTGCTATTCCTAATGTTGGTCCTAATAATGTTAATAGTATTATATTGAATATTATGACGAGTGCAAATGGCATTGCATTTCGTATTACCTTTACCAGGAATGAGCCTCTTACTGGTTTTCCGTTTGGTTCGAATGATATGAAGAATGATGTATATCCTTCTATTATTAAATCTATTAATGTTATTTGTATTGGTAAGAACGGAAATGCTGTGTTTGTTACTATACAGAACAATGATAATAACATTGAGTATATTGTTTTTATAAAGAATATTCTTGCTGTATTTGTTAGATTATTTACTACTCTTCTTCCTTCCATTAATATATCTTTTAATACACTGAAATCTGGGTTTAGCAATACTATTTGTGATACTTGTTTTGCTGCATCATTTGCTTCTGGTAATGTTATACTACAGTCTGCTTCTCTTAATGCTATTACGTCATTTACTCCGTCTCCTGTCATTGCTACTTTATGTCCTTTTGCTTGTAATGCTTTTACAAGTATGCTTTTTTGATGTGGTAATACTCTCGCAAATATGCTATATTTATCCACTATATCTACTATTTCTGCATCTGATTTTATTGTTGATAAATCTATATATGATTTGTAATTTTCTAATCCTGCTCTTCTTGCTATTGTTGATACTGTTATAGGGTTGTCCCCTGAAATTATTTTTATATCTACATCTTGTGTTTTAAAATATCCTAACATTTCTTTTGCATTTTTTCTTAATGGGTCTGTTAGTATTACTGATGCTACTATGTCTAATTCTGGCAATTCTTCTATGCTTATTCCATTTTTTGTATATGCTATGCATAATGCTCTTTTTCCATCTTTTTGTGCTTGTGTTACTATTTTTGGTAATTCTTTTTCATGGCTTTTTTCTATTAATCTTTCTGGAGCCCCAACTATTACTGTTCCTATATTTCTAAATGTTATACTACTCCATTTTCTTTCTGAAGAAAATGATATATCTGATATTTTTTCTAGCTTGTAGTCTCCTTTATAGTGTTCTTCTAATGCTTTAAATGTTGCGTTACTATCATCTGCTTCTTTTACATATGCTTGCATTATTTTTTCTAATGCTATTGGTAATATTTCTTCATTATATGTTTCTACTTCTGTTACTCTCATTTTTCCTTCTGTTATTGTACCTGTTTTGTCCAAACATAGAGTATCTATATGTGCTAAACTTTCTACACTATATAAATCTTGTACCAATACTTGCTTTTTAGCTAATTTTATTACTCCTGACTCTAGTGCTATACTTGTTAGTAATACAAATCCTTTTGGTAGCATTCCAAGTAGTCCTGCTGCTGTTGCTATTACTGCACTTTGTAATTCTGTTTGTCTAAATATATATGCTTGTATGAATAGTATAATTCCTACTGGAATGATTATAAAGCTTGTAAAATTTGTTACTTTTTTCATTGAGTTTAAAAGTTCAGAGTTTATAGGTTTGCTTTTTTGACTTGCTCCTATTATTTGGTTTGCAAAGTTGTCTTCTCCTACTTTTTCTACCTTTGCATAACATTTTCCACTTACTACATAGCTTCCTGATAATAATTTATAGTCTTTTGTTTTTAGTATTGTGTCTGATTCTCCTGTAAGTAGTGCTTCATTTACTTCTATTTCGCCTTCTAATACATATGCATCTGATGGTATTTGATCTCCTTGTTCTAGTAATATAATGTCATCTATTACTATTTCATTTATATCTATTTCTTGTATTTTTGAATCTCTTATGACTTTTGTTTTTATTGCCGTTAATATTGATAGTTTTTTTACTAGATTTCTTCCATGTATTTCTTGAATTATTCCTATTAATACATTTATGGCTATTATTACTATAAATACCATGTTTGTATATGCTTGTACACATCCAAGAGCTATGGCTATTATTAGGTTGAATAAGTTAAATAATGTGCATACATTGTCTTTTATTATTTGTCCATTTGTTTTTAAGTTTTGATTTTCGTATATATTTACTTTTCCTTCTTTTTTTCTTTGTTCTACTTCTTCACTTGTTAATCCTTTTAATTCTTTTTCCATATTTAAGAACATTCCTCTCTATTTTATAAATATTTCAACTTTTTTGTTTTTTACTAATTTTTCAAATTTTAGTCCATCTGCTTTGTCTCCTATTATTAAACCATAATGTGTTGGTACTACTGTTTTTGCTTTTATTATGTTTGCAAGTTCTGCCGCTTCTTCACAATTCATTGTGAATTTTCCACCTATTGGTATAAATGCTACATCACATTCTATATTGTGTAATTTTTCTATATTATCTGTATCTCCCGCTATATAATACTTCATACCTTCAAAATCTATTATAAATCCTACCCATATATTTTCTTCTGGGTGAAATGGTTTATTAATATTGTATGCATATGTTGTTTTGAAACTAATATCATCTATGCTGTACTCTTTTTCTGGCTCTACTATTAATACATTATTTTCTCCAACCAATTTTTTTGCTTCTTCTTTTGATGATTCTACTGTTATTATTTTTGTGTTTTCTTTCATTACTTTTTTTATATCTTCTTCTGAAAAATGGTCATAATGTGAATGTGTGCAAAAAATGTAATCTGCATCATTATAATTTTTTTCTATTTTATATGGGTCTATATATATAACCTTATTTCCTTCGATTTTTATACTGTTATGACATAATAATTGGTATCTTGCCATTTTATCATCTCCTATACATTTATTATATAATTAATTATTTTCTAAAAAGTTTTGTATTTCACTTGCTAGTTGTTCTTCTTTTCCTTTATAACTATGGTTTGCACCATCTATGTAGTTTACATCTAAATTCTTATTTTGTATTTTTGCTCTTAAATTTTTACACAAATCTTCTGCATTCTGTAAAATTAGTTCTTTATTATTTCCCCATCTCATAAATAGTGGTATTTTTATATTGTTTAACTCTTTAAAATCATATTCTGTTTCTGAATATCGTGCAAAATCTATGTTTTGGTAATCTCTTGCATATTTTAAAAATGTTTTTACACTTACTGGATGTATGAATGTTCCTTCTGGCATTAATATATTTTCCATTCCTGCTTTTTCCATGTCTTTTGCATATTTTAATGTTTCTGGAAATCTATCATTTAAATATATCCTTATTGCTGTTGGTATATCCACTAATGATAATATTATTAATGCTTTTATGTTTTTTGTTAATTCTGGTTCTTTTTCTATCATTTTATTGTATGTATATATTGCTTTTGTTGAACCTAGACTATGACCCATTAGGTATATTTCTTTATATCCTTTTTCTAGTGCATATTTTACTGCTCCACAAATGTCATAATATCCGTCTTCTACATTTTCAAATGCTGTTCCTGATATTGCTTTTTCTCCATTTGCCTTTTTTATATAATTTATAATGTCATGACCCCTATTATTAAATGTTAATGTGTCTATTTCTATATCTTTTATTTTGTTTGCTATTATTTCATTTCTCTTTTTTAGGCAATTTGATGCCATTCCATGTACTGATATTAGTATTTTGTCTGCATTTTCTTTACTTTTATATATTATTCCAGATAAGCTTACTCCATCACTCGCTTTGAAATATATTGTTTCTACATTCATTTTGTCTTCTTTCGAATTTTGTTTTTCTGCATCTAATTTTGTATCTGTCATCTATCTTCCTCTCTTTCTTCTTTTTTTCCAAATTTTATTGAGTCTCTTATAATATTATTCAAATATTTGTATTCTGCATATTGGCCATCTGATGCTTTAACAAATGCGTTCCTCACATATCCAAAGTGCTTTAATATTATATCTTCATTCATTTCAAATCCATGTTCTTTTGCAAATTTGAATGCATACACCATAGTTGTCCTTGTGTTTCCATCTCTAAATGGATGTACTTGCCATAGCCCTGCTAAATTTTTTGTAAATTCTATTGCTTTTTCTTCTATGTTTTTCTCTTCCCAATTAATACTATTTAGTTTTTCTATATATTCTCTTGTTTTAGGTTCTATCTCTTTTGGATATGCATATCTTATTGTATCTCCCCCTAATATTACTTCTGGCTTTTCCATAGGCACTGTCCTAAATTCTCCTGCCCACTCAAAAATATCTTCTAGTATATATTTATGTATGTTTTTTATGTATTCTATGTTAAAACCATCAAACTTTATATCTTTTTCAGCTGTTAATAGTTTGGCAAATGTTATATCTGCTTCTGCCTGCCTTAATTCTTCGTAATCTTTTATTCCTAGTTTGTTTATTAATGTTCCTGTTTCTTCATAAATATATGGATCTTTCATTTTAAAATCCATTCCTTTCTCGTTTTTTTGCTTGCAAAAAGTATTTTTTAATTTAATCTTTTATATTTATCTAATATCTTTTTTTGTATTTCTTCTATTTCTATTTTTCCATCTATGTATTCTTTTGCTAAGTTTAATGCAAAGTCACTTGGCATTTTTGTTCCTGTTAAACTAATTCCTAATGCTTTTTTTACTATTTTTTTTCTTTCTTCTTTTGATGTTTCAGATATTTTATATTTATTCTCCATTTTTGTTTCCCTTTCTGTGAATAAATTACAAATCTATATGTTTTTTCTATTGTTTTACTCATATAAAATTTACAAAATTGTTTTTTGTAAAAACTTATATATCTACCTATAAAATCATGTTTCTTTTGTGTCTACTATTTGTTTTGCAATTGATGAAATTAATTCTTTTGCGTTTGTTACTCCTTTTGTATATATGCCAACGATGTATGTTTCTTTTCCATATATGATTCCATAGTCGTGAACATAGCTACTATAACTTCCGTATTTATGTGCTACTTCATATTGTGGTAATTGTCCTTTTAGATATTCTCCATTTGATGACTTTTTCATATATTCTAATAGTTCTGTGTATTTACTAGAATTGTTGTATAAATATGTTATTATATCAAATTCAAATTCCGGAGTTATTACATTTGATGTGTAATAGTTTTGTGGCATTTCTTCATTAGAATATTTTTGTATTTCTTTTTTGCAGTTTGAATATCCTAGGTTTTGTATCATTATATTTACTGCTGTATTATCACTATTTATTATTGCTTGCTCTATTAAAAAGCTTAGTGGTACTGAATTTCCAACTTTATATCTTGATGCTGTTGTTCCGGCACCTGGTTCATAACATCCTTCTTTATATTTTAATGTACTTTCTTTCGTCATTTTTCCTTCATTTATTCTATCATAATATAACATGGAAACTGGTACTTTTATCGTGCTTGCCCCTTGAAAATATTTGTTTTCATTGTATTTATATTCTGTTTTTTGGTTTACATTGTAATAATAAAATCCAAAATTGTTTTCATTTAGTCCATTTTTTTGCATTATTGTTTGTATCAGTGTTTCGATTTCTGTATCTATTGATCCTTCCTCAATTATTGTTGTGTTTTCTGTTTTATTGCTTATCACAGTATTTTCTGTTTGTCCTTCTGTGTTTTCTTGTGTTGTATTTTCTTCTGTTTTATTTTGATTTTCTATATTTGATGTTTCTGAATTTACTATTTCTCCTTGTGTTTCTTCTGTTTTGTTTTCAGAATTGGTTTTGTTTAATATAAATATTATAATAGAAGCTATTATTGCTATTATACATATTAATATTATTGTGGTTTTTATAAATTTTTTCTTGTTTACAATTTTAACTTTACAGTGTTTCCCTTTTTTCTTTTTCAAGAAATCACTTCCTTACATTTATCTTAAGAATCCATTTATTATTTCGTCTTCTGCTTGTTTTTCTGTTAGACCTAGTGTCATTAGCTTGATTATTTGATCTCCTGCTATTTTTCCTATTGCTGCTTCATGTATAAGGTTTGCATCTACATCGTTTGCTGTAATTTCTGGTGTTGCTGTTACTATTGCATTGTCTTTTATTATTGCATCACATTCGCTATGTGCAAAACATTTTTTGTTTCCATATATTTTTGAAATAAAATATTGTTTTGATTCGTCTGTTGCAACAGAACGTGATGTTACATGTGTGCTTGAGTTTGCTCCGTTTAATTGGACATCAAATATTGTTTTTGCCATTTGGATTCCATTTGTCATTATTTTTTCTGATACTACAAAGTTTGTATCTTCTTCTAATATTCCTTTTGTTTCTCTTATAGTAGAGTCTACTCCTTTTATTTGACTGCTTTCCATTTCCATAGAGCTTCCTTTTTTTAGGTATACTTCTGTTACTGGATTTAGAACTCTTTTTCCGTCTCCTATTCCTTCTCCATAATGTTTTTCTATATATTTTACTTTTGCTCCTTCTTCTAAAAAGAATCTGTGTATTCCATCATGCTGTGATTTTTTATGATGGTCATTGTGTATTCCACATCCTGCTACTATTATTACATTTGCATTTTTTCCTATATAAAAATCATTATATACTATGTCTGTTAGTCCACTTTCTGTGATTATTACTGGTATATGTATGAATTCGAATTTTGTGTTTTCTTTTACATATATATTTATTCCTGGCTTGTCTTGTTTTGTTATTATATTTATATTTTCTGTTACTTTTCTTTCTATTCCTTGACCGTTTTTTCTTATATTGTATGCACCTTTTTTTATTTCATTATAGTTTGAAATTTCATTTAATAAATTTTCATCTTCTTTATTTATTAGTTTGTCCATATTTTATTCTTATTGCCTCCTATCTCTGTATCTATTTTCTATTTATTTTACAACATTTTGTGTTTTCTGTTAAATTATTTTTCAAAAATTCTTCACTATTTTGAATTTTATCAATTTTTCCTGATTTCATCAATATTATTTCATCTGCTATTCTTAATATTTTTTCTTGGTGTGATATTATTAATGTTGTTCCTTTTATTATATTTCTCATATCTTCAAATATTTTTATAAGATTATTAAAACTCCATAAATCAATTCCTGCTTCTGGCTCATCAAATATTGTAAGTTTTGTTTCTCTTACGGCTACTGTTGCTATTTCTATTCTTTTTAGTTCTCCTCCTGATAAAGAGTTATTTATTTCTCTGTCAACATATTCGTTTGCACATAAACCTACTTTTGATAGTATTTCGCAAGATTCTTTTTTAGTGATATCTTTTTTAGAAGCTATTTTTAATAAATCATGTACTGTTAATCCTTTAAATTTAATTGGCTGTTGGAATGCAAATCCTATTCCTAATTTTGCTCTTTCGTCTATGCTTAAATTTGATATGTCTTTTCCTTCAAATATTATTTTTCCTGAGTCTTGTTTTTCTATTCCCATTATGATTTTCACTAATGTTGATTTTCCTGACCCATTTGGTCCTGTTATTGCTATAAATTTATCTGTATCTATTTCTAAGTTTATATTATCTAATATCTTTTTGTTGTCTCTTTCAAAACATATATTTTCTAGTTTTAACATTTTATTTATTTTCCTTTCTTTTTTATTTATTTTTATTGTATTTTGATTATAATCTCAATTTACTATATACTTTGCCTTTTGTCAACTATTGATACAAATTAGTTCTTTTATATTTTCGAATTTGCTTTCCCCTATACCTTTTACTTCTTTTATTTCTTCAATACTAGAAAATTTACCATTTTCTTTTCTGTAGTTAATTATTTTTTGTGCTGTTGATTCACCAATTCCTGGCAATGTATCTAATTCTTCTTTTGTTGCAGTATTTATATTTATCTTTTTGTTAGATGTATCTTTGTTTTTTGTCTCATCTATTTGGTTATTATTTTCTATTCCTATTTCGCTTGTAATTAGCGTATTCTCATCATTAATGCTTGGTATGTTTATTTTCATTCCATCTTCTAGTTTATATGCTAAGTTTATTTTGCTTGTATCTGCATCTTCTCTTAATCCTCCTGCTAAATTTACTGCATCTGATATTCTGCTATTTTCGTCTAATGTGTAGACCCCTTCTTTATTTATAGCTCCTGTAATATGTACTATTATTTGATTTTGATTTGTATTATTTTCTATTTTATTTTCTGTTTCTTCCTTAGTTTTATTTTCTTCTTCATATGGGATTAACTCTGTTTCTATTATATTTTCTTCAAAGTCGTTATTTTTTTGTATTATTAAATATGATATTATAGCGATTATTGTTAATATGATTATAAATATCATCTTTTTTTGTTTTGCGCTTAATTTGTTAAACATTTTTTCCTCCTTTTGTTGAAAACTTCTTTAATTTAGTATATATTATTTTATAGATGTTTTGAGATTTTATATTATTTTAATTGCGAAAGGGTTTTTATTATGAATTTTAAAAAAATTAGTGCTTTTATTCTAGCTTTGTTTATTATTTTTTGTAATTGCTTTTGCTTTGCAATGAGTTCTGCTCCAGAAATTTCTGCTGAAACTGCTATTCTTATTGATAGCTCTACTAGCAAGGTTTTTTATGGTAAAAATGAAAATCAAAGAATGTATCCTGCTAGCACTACAAAAATTATGACTGCAATTTTAACTTTGGAAAATTGTAATTTAAATGATGTTGTAACAGTTCCCTATTCAGCTATTAGTGGTATTCCTTCTGGTTATTCTATTGCTAATTTAAAAACAGATGAAACTTTAACTGTTAATCAGTTATTACAAGTTTTGTTGGTTCATTCTGCCAATGATGCTGCAAATGTTTTAGCTTTTCACATCTCTGGTTCTATTGAAAATTTTGCAAATTTAATGAACCAAAAAGTCGCTGAATTAGGCTTATCTAATACCCATTTTACAAATCCTAGTGGTATGCATGATGAAAATCATTATACTACTGCTTATGATTTAGCTATTATTATGCAATATTGTATGAAAAATAACACATTTAGAAACTTGGCTGGTCTTAAATCTTGTACAATTCCTGCTACAAATAAATCTGATGTTAGAACTTTTGCTACTACTAATAATTTGTTAATTAATAGCCAAACGAATATTAATAATAACAGTTATTATGAGTATGCAATAGCTGGTAAGACTGGTTTTACTACTCCTGCTAAAAATTGTTTGGTTTCTGTTGCTAATAAAGATGGTCTTGAATTGATTTGTGTTGTTTTAGCTGCTGGGCAAAATGCTAATGGTTCTAGTTCAAAATTTTCTGATTCAAAATCTTTATTTGAATATGGATATGCTAATTATTCGATTAAAACTTTTGTTGAACAAGGCTCTACTGCAACCAATGTAAGTATTATTAATGGTACAGACGAAACAAAAAGTTTAGATTTAATTGTTAAAGATGATATTTCTACAATTGTTTCTGTTGATGATTTAAATGCAAATGTAGAACCTAAAATTGAATTGAATTCTAATCTTTTTGCTCCTATTTCTCAAGGAGCTACTGTTGGAAAAATTGTTTATACTATTGGGGATAATGAATATTCTTCTGATTTACTTGCTTCTCATAATGTTATTCCTTCACAGTCTTTTTCACTTATTGTTAAAATAATTGCTTTGTTGTTAGTTTTATTTATTTTATATAGATTATTATTCCATAAGAAAAAGAAAAAATAGAAAATAGGGAAAAATGGGGACTTACTCAGTTTTCCCTCTATTTAAATATAAATGTGAAAATATATATTAAAATGCAGTGACGCGCAGTTTGGGAGGATGCCAATTCATATAGACCAGTCCTGCGCAACTGCTCATAATATAAAATTGTTGACCAAGTTCCTTATATGATAAGTCCGACCAGTAAGGAACGAAATTTTAATATATATTTTCACAAAAATAGAGAATTAGAAAAGGGAAAACTGAGTAAGTCCCCATTTTCCCCCTAATTAAAATCTTTTCCTAAAACAATTTGTACTTGTACTTTACTTGTAGAAGATTTACTGTTTTGTGTTGTTCCAGTTCCTAGAGTTTCTCGTATATCTTCTAAATTTGATTCTGATATTTCCTTTTTATTATAAATCATTGTTTTTGTTATTGTAGATGTTGGTCCAGTTTTTGTAACATCATATCCAGCCTCTTCTAATAAATCAACTGCTTTTTGCAAGTTAGAGCTGTTTCCAGAACCATTTAATATTTCTATTTTAATATTTGATTTATTTTCTGCATTACTTGTGGTTGTACTTACTGAATTTGTTGTGTTTGTTCCATTTACATTATTTCCATCTGTTGTTGTTTGTTGCTCTGGATAGAATAGTGACTGAACTAACTCCTCTGTTTCTTCTTCGTCTACTACATATATACTTACTCCATTTGTTTCGTTTAAGTTTGGAGTATCTCCAGGTAATGTTGCTGTTTCTAAGTTCTGTGTGCTAAATTCAACAGCATATGGTAAATAGTCTTTTATTGCATTGAAGTTTACATTTGTTATTAGGTTTCTTTCTGCTATATCTAAAATTTCTCCTAATTTTGTTATATTTCCTGCTGTTACTGTTTGGTCTATAACTGCTGATATAAATTCTCTTTGATTTCTCATTCTTCCTATATCATTGTCTCCATATTCATATGGGAAACTTGTACCATCATTATTTTTTCTAAATCTTAATAGTTCTTCTGCCTGCTCACCATTTATTTCTTGAAGACCTTCACTAAATTGTATATGTAGGTCTTGTGTTGGATCGTCATAATCCATGTCTGTTGGTACATAATATTCAATTGGTCCTATTGCATCTACTAATTCAATTAATGCTTCTGTTTTTACTACTAAATAATATTCTATTTTGTCTTCTTCTGGTAAGTTTAATAAATCATTTACTGCATCTAATGTTTTTGTAGGGTCTTTCGTTAAATTATATATTGCATTTATTTTGTCTTGAGCCCTTGCTTTTTTAGGATTTGAGCCTGTAAACGAGTCTCTAGGAATTGATAATAAAACTGCTCGTTGTGTGTTTGGATTATATGATACTACCATTATTGTATCTGATAAATCTACCCCTGCTTGGTCTGTACTTACTCCCATTATTAATGCTTTAAATTCTCCCAGATTTTTTCTTGTGTTTGCATCATGCCCTGCAGCTGTTGCAAGCATTCCACTTAGGCTTACTTCTCCTTTTATTCTTATACTATTTATTATAAAATATGCGACTATTATTAATATTATTAGTAGAATTATTAGTAGGACTTTTTTCCATGTTTTCATTTTTCTTTTTTTTCTATAACTTGTATTTTTTATATTTTTTCTTTTTGTTTTTTGTTTGCTATTCAAAATAATCCACTCCTAAAATACATATGTGTTGCTATTATATCAAATATGTCTTTTAAAGGCAATAAAATACCAGCATTTTTTAAAATTTAATGGTACAGAGTTGCAATTCTCTGTGAATTGTACTTATGTAGGACTTGCTTTATCTATTTTAATAAAATATTTAATACATTGTTTTCATACATTGCTTTTGTTATAAATGATTTATTTATATTTTCATGAAGCGCATTTTCTGAATTTATTTGGCCTATAAAACTTACTAACAATAAAGCTACATATATAATAAGTAATCCTCTTATTAAGCCATAGACAATTCCACCTGCTTTGTTGACTTGTTTTAATATAGGTATTTCTGCAACTAGGTTTGCAATTGCTGTAATTATTCTTAATATTATTCTTATAATCAAGTATAGTATTATTCCTACACCAATATTAATAATATTTATAGATAATTCTTTTGCTGCTTCTGGTAACATTTCTGTTTTTACTTCTTCTGCATTTTCAGTAACTATTTGCATTTCAACATCATTTGTTGCATTATCAACTGTTTCGTTTGCTTTTTCTAATATTGCATTTTGTATGTTTTCATCAAGTTGCGTGTTTTCTATAATTAAATTTGCTATTGGTTTATATATAATTAAGGTAATAATTATTGCTATTAAGAATGCACATAAGTGTATTGCTAATGATATAAATCCTTTTCTATATCCTAAAAATATTGATAATGCAATTATTGCTATCATTATTAAATCTACTATTATTCCCATATTAAATCACATTCCCTTCTTTTATTTTTTGCTTTTATCTTGAACTTATATGGATTTTTCCGTATCTTTCTTATAAATTAACTATTTCTACTCTATCCCTAAATATTATGCCTGCCATAGAATCAGTCATTGTAATTTTTGTTATTTCTTGATTTGAAATATATCTTTTAATAAGCCAGCCATTTGTATCTATAAATTCTATTTGTGTTCCCAAATTTAATCCTATTTTGTTTTTGCTTGTATATATTTCTTTGGCAACAGCTTCTACTTTATATGTGGTTTGATTTTTGTTGTTACTGTTTAGTATTGATACTATTGAATCTGCTGTAAATAATCCCGAAGATTCTTCTGATATTGTAATTGTAGAATTTGATAGTTCTACTGAACTAAATGTATTTTTTTTGTCCGAATTATTAGATACTGTTTCTACATTTCCATCTTCAGAAATTATATCTATTTTATTTGTATATTGGCAAGCAAGTTTATTGTTTTCTTGATATTCAATATTTGTTATCAATGTATTGTTTTCCCCTTCATAGTTCTTAATTGCTGAATTTTCTGGATTTGAACTTGCTCCTTCTATTGATATTACTTGTATAGTTGATTTTATAATTGTTCCTGAAGTATCTATTTCTGCTACTGCTAGATATTTGTTATCATTAGATATTGATATATCTCCTACTCTATTTGTTGCGTAAAATGTTTTGAACAATTCATTTCCCTGTGGATTATATACTGCTACAACTGTTTTATTTATTGTGTTTGTTATGGCTACTGCTACATACCCATTTTGATTTACTACTATGTTAGATATGTTACCTTCGATATTTGTTTCCCAAACAATTTCTTTATCCACAATTAAGTATAGTTTTTGTCCATTATCTTCTCCTATTGCTAAATATCTGTTATTTGAACTTATTATTGGTGTTGTTATTGTTAAATTCAGATTTGCTTCTTCTTTACCTGAATTGTTATATATTTTAAATTCGTTTTTATTTAATATACCTATGTATTGGTTGAATGCATATACTGTTGGATTATCATTTTCTTTTATTTCTATACTTATTAGATTTTCTTGATTTACTTCTTTTCTTAATATATTTTTATCTATCCATTCTCTGAAAGTTTCATTTTTTGTGTAAATTATTGATATTGTAATTAAAAATATTATAAATAGTAGTATTAAAGAAATTATTACTATTTTTTTCTTATTTATTTTTTTTACCTTTTGTTCTCCCCCAAAATCTTTCATAATCTTCTCCTATTTTTCTTTTATTTGTTATATCAATTTTTAGCTTTTTTTTCAATATTTTTATTAAAATTTATTTTGAATCTAGGTGAATTGCAACAGCAAATTCTTAGAATTTGAATTATCCCAAGATATCCAAATAAAGGATATAGACTATTTACTAAATTAGAAAATCCAAAATTCGATATCACTACTGCTGTTATACATAAAATTAAATTTGTTACTTTTTTATTCTTTTGTCTGTTTTGTATAACACTGTTTCCTAGTGATATTGCAGTTGTTAATATTGATGCTAGTAATATTAATCCATATGTTATTTTAAGTATAGGATACATTTTCGAAACCACATATACTGCTGGCATTTCTAAATTGTTAATGTTTACATCTACTTTTGTTAATATTAGAAATAATAGAATTGATAAAATTGTGATTATTAATGTTGTAAATATTGCTATATATTTGATATCTTTTTCTTTTTTAATTGAATTATTTAGTGTTATTAGAACTGGTATTAATAATATACTATTATAACTACTATACAAAACTGCACTTACTAACCAATTTGTATTATTGCTTTCTGTTATATAGTTTGTTAAATTTGAAAAATCTATATTTAATATGTTTAAGATTCCAATAATTAATATAAATATAATTAGAAATGGTACTAGTATTTGACTTATAATTATTAACCCTTCTGTATTTTTCCTTAAAATTATATAACATATACTTGCTAGTATTAGACTTCCAATTATTTTATTTATTGAGAATTGCTCTTCAAAATATGCTCCAAATCCTGCTATCATGATATAAAAACTTATTATGATAAAGATGTTTATAATTATATTTACTATTTCTTTTAATTTTGAGTTCTTTTTTTGATAAAATATGTTGTTTAAAAATTCTTTATATGTTGTTATTTGTTTTTTTACTATGATATTAAGGGAATAATATATTACTATTCCCATTAATGCTATTGAAATTATTATTCCTATTATTCCTTTTACTCCATGAGAAAAGAAAAAAATATATATCTCTTTGCCTGATGCAAATCCTGCCCCTATTATGGCTCCTATAAGGACAAATACTATTTTTAGAATATTTTTCATTTTTAATACCTCATAATAATCTTTATGAGGTATTTATGTTTTCTATTCTATTTTTTTCTTTGTCTCTTTATCCATACAATAATTCCTATTAATATAATTATTACTGGAACTACAAATATTATTGCAAGTATAACATTATTTTCTAATTCTGTTGCTGTGTATGTTACACTTCCTGTATTCTTTCTTGCTGTTATATCTTCATCTCTTTCACATAGATATGCAATTGAGTTTAATACTAAGTCTCTGTTTTGTCTATATACAATTTGTGGCATTTGTGAATCAGAAAATAATGGTAAATCAGATACAAAGTAATTTTCTCCATATATTATTAATTTAGATACTACTGCTTGTTCTCCTGTATCTTCGTTTGCTTCTTTAATAGTTTTATCTAGTTCTGCTCCTACTAAAAATGGTCCTGCTTCATCTTCATCCGATTTTGCTGCATCACTGTTATAGAAGTCTGATCTGAAATATGAACCTTCACTTGTGTTTAATATGCCTGTTTCTGTAACATTTAATTCTTCTAACGCTTCATCATCTACTAAATTGATTTTTGTTGCATTTCGGAATATTAATCCATTAATTATATCTTCAGTTATTGTATGGTATCCTACTTCTGGCATTATTAAATCTGGTGAGTCATATACCATTTTACTAGAGTCTGTTTCCCTTATTCTTCCTATTTCAAATGGATTTACTCCATACATTGCTAATATTTTATTTACATTTGGGAAGTTTTGTTCTTGGCTAACAACTGAGTTTAACCACAAAATATTTCTTCCTGAATTTATATAGTCAATTATTGCATTTGTTGTTTGTTCATCAAAATCACTGCTAGGTGTTGTTATTACTAATGTATCACAATCATCTGGTACTTTTCCTTCTGACAAGATGTCTAGTACTGCTATTTCATTTATTTCATTTTGTAAATACATGTTTAAATATTGCATTGCATATGATAATGAAAAATCACTATATCCTGTTAGGAAATATACTTTTGGTACATCATCTGTTGATATTTGCATAATTGATGCTGTTAGTTTTTCCTCTGCAACACTATAACTTTCATATGTATTTGTATCATAAGCTACTAGGTCACTTGTTGATAATATCTTGAATTTTTCTTCACATTCTACAATTATGCTTACATCTCCTGTTTGTATACCGTATTTTTCTGCTAGGTCTGGTCTATTTTCTACAGATACCGCTTCTACTTTTATATTTTCGTTGGTTTTATTATATTGTTTTGCTAAGTCTAAAGTAGAGTCTCCATCTGAATATCCAATAAAGTATATATCAATTTCTTTATTTATGTCTTTTACTTTTTCTTTGCTTTCATCTGTTAATGTATACAATTTTTCTGCACTAAAATCTAGTGGTGTTAGTTCTAGTTGTTGCATTAATATATTTATTGCAAAAAATACTGCTAGAATTACTAAAACTAATATTGTTGTTTTTGTACCATTTATTAACCATCTCTTTTTTATTATTTGCATGAATTTATTTGGCTTTTTTTCTTTATTAGTTTTCTTTTCTTTTTTCTCTTTTTTCAGTTTCTCTTTTTCAGCTTTTTTATTTTCTTTGTCTTTTAAATCTTTTTCTGACTTTTCTTTCAATTTTAACCCTCCTTTTCTATTTTGCACTTTTTCTTCTTTGAATTACTATTATTGTTAATAATATACACATTATAGTAAATGTAATAAATGTGGTTGTATCTCCTATGTCTACTTGACCACTTGTGTATTTATATAACATGTTTATAAAAGATAAACTTTCTAAATTATAATTGAAGTTTGGCATTACCCATGTTATTATGAAAAATGCTATTGATAATATTGCTGCTATTATTTGATTTTCTGTAATACTTGACATTAACATTCCAAAACTTATATATGCCATTACAAATAATACAAATCCAAGTAATGCTGTTAATGCTGTTGTGATGTGTGGTACTCCAAAATAGCAAAGTATTGCAAAATACATTAATGTACATATTGCAGTTATTACTCCTACTAATAATGCTGCAATGAATTTTGCAAGAACAATTTTTGTGATGCTAAGTGGAGATGTTAATAATAGTTGTTCTGTACCACTTTTTCTTTCTTCAGAAAAAGATCTCATTGTTAACAGAGGTATTAAAAATGCTAGAACAAATATTGTTGGTGTTGAATAAAATATGTATTCAAAATTTACGTTTCCATATCCTATAACTGTGAAATAAAATGATACACTAAATGCTATTAAAAATATTCCTATAAATACATATCCTATTGGTGTGCAAAAATAATATTTTAACTCTTTTTTAATTACTGCCCACATTATTTATTACCTCCTTCTATTAATTTCATAAAAGCATCTTCTAGTGTTACATCAGCTTTTTTCATTTCAAATATTGTTATATTTTCTTTTGCGAGTTCATTAAACAATATTTTTCTTAAGTCTGTTTCATCTTTTGCTTCTATTTCATATTGTTTTGTTTTGTCTTCATTTTCTTTTATTAATTTTATGTTTTTAATTTCTTTAATTTTGTCTTTAATTTTTTCAAGTTTATTTTCTGTATCTTCAACTGTAATATATACTATGTTTTTGCCAGATACTTTATTTTCTAAGTTTTCTGGTGTGTCTTCTGCTACAATTTTTCCTTTGTTAATAATAATAACTCGATTACAAATTTGGCTTACTTCAGATAATATATGTGAACTTAATATAATTGTATGTGTTTTTCCTAGTTCTTTAATTAAATTTCTTATTTCTGTTATTTGTTTTGGATCTAATCCTACTGTTGGTTCATCTAATATTAATATTTTAGGTTCTCCAACTAATGCTCCTGCCATACTTACTCTTTGCTTATATCCTCTAGATAATTTCTTGATTAGTTTCTTTTCTACGTCTTTTAATCCTGTTTGTTCAATTATCTTTTCTACCTTTTCTTTTCTTTCTTTTTTGTTTACCTTTTTTATTGATGCCATATATGTTATAAATTCTTTTACTGTTAGGTCAGTATATAATGGCACTCCTTCTGGCATATAGCCAATTTCCTTCTTTGCTTTTTTAGGTTTTTTGTCCATATTGTACCCGTCAACTATAATTTCTCCTGCCGTTGGCTCAATGTATCCTGTTATCATGTTCATTGTTGTACTTTTTCCCGCTCCATTAGGTCCGAAGTAATCCTACTATTTCGCCTTCGTTTATCTTAAAGCTGATATCTTCTACGGCTACAACATTTCTGTACTTTTTTGTAACATTTTTAACTTCTATCACGAGTTATTCCTCCTATCTCTAATTATTATTTCCCTAGTATAATATCATTTTAGATTTTTAATGTAAAGTAGTTCACAAAGATTTCACATTTGGGATTTTTTTGAATTTTTTCTTTATTAATCATTGACACTGAATGTTTTTTGTGCTATTATATTTATTGTTCATAATATTTTATAGTTTATTTTGTTTTGGTTATGGGTCAGTAGCTCAGTTGGATAGAGCACAGGCCTTCTAAGCCTGGGGTCGGGGGTTCGAACCCCTCCTGGCTCACCATAAAAAACCTTGATTTCAATAGTTATCAAGGTTTTTATTTTTTCTATTTTATTACTTGTTTCTATTATTTAGTTTTTCCAAAAAATATGTCTAATTTTCGGTTTTTTTATTATTTATATTAATAATAATTATACTTTTATTTTTTTTTACCTTTTTTTATTGCATTTATTTTGTTTTTATTATATAACTTGTTCTTGTACTAATAGTTATACATGATTTTCCTTATAGGTTACACTTTTGTAACTGTTTAGTTCATTTTTTGTGTTTTAAGGTGTACTATTAATAGTTAGTTTTATTATGTTATTCTGCTTGTTATACTTATTTTAAAATAATTGATTGGAGGGTACATTATGAGTTCAATTACAAAACCAGAAATTTATTATTCAATTGGTAAGAAAATTAAAGAATATCGTATTAAAAATCATTTGACTCAAGAACAACTTGCAGAAAGTCTTAATATTTCTGTAAAATATGTATCTAGGATAGAGAATGGAAATGGCGGTGTAAAATTAGAAACTTTAATTAATGCTATGAATTTATTAGGTCTTGTGCCAAATGTTGCTTTTTCTGACTTAATAAAAAATGATGATTTGAAACTTCAATTATTCTTATCATCAAAAATTAGTGAATTGTCTAAAGAAAAGGTTGAATTTTTACTTAATTTTATTGATTTGTTAAAAAATTTGAATGGACAAGAATCTTAGTAAAATGCAATTTTCTAGAATTTAAAAAAATTAGTTAGATATGATGTGTTACTGAATAAAGGACATCAAATCTAACTAATTTTTTATTTTATTCTTTCCAAAATGCTTGATATGTTTTATATGCTGAATATACATCAAATTTACTTGTAACTTCATAAGGTGCGTGCATTGAAAGTACGGGAACTCCACAGTCTATAACATCTACGCCTTTATTAGCTAAGATATATGCTATTGTCCCTCCTCCTCCGATGTCTACTTTTCCAAGTTCAGCTACTTGATATTTGATTCCATTTCTTTCTAAAATATTTCTTATCCATGCTACATATTCTGCATTTGCATCAGATGCTCCTGATTTTCCTCTTGCTCCTGTATATTTATTTAAACTTATTCCATTTCCTATAAATCCTGCGTTTTCTTTGTCTGATACTGATGCATATATTGGGTCAAATCCTGCATCTACGTCTGATGACAACATTTTTGAAAAACAAAATACTTTGTCTAATAAGTTTGGTCTATTTACATTTAATTTGTTTAATATTTCTGAAATAAAGAAATCAAACATATGTGATTCCATTCCTGTATTTCCCATACTTCCTATTTCTTCTTTATCAGATAATATGCATACAGCTGTATTTTTTACATTTTCTAATGTCATCATTGCTGCTAAAGATGTATATGCACATACTTTATCATCTTGACCATATGCTGCTACCATGCTTGAATCTAATCCTAAACTTCTTGCTTTAAATGCTGGAACAACTTCTAATTCTGAACTTGATAAATCGTCTTCTGTTATCCCATATTTTTGATTTAATATATTTAATATATTTAGTTTAACACTTTCTGGAGTTTTTTCCTTGCTATATGGCATACTTCCTACTAATATTTTTAAGTCTTCTCCTTCGATTCCGTTTTTTAGTTTTTTCTCCATTTGTTCTTGAGCTAAATGTGGTAATAAATCTGTAATTGTAAATATTGGTTCATTTTCTTCTTCTCCTATACTTACTTCTATCTTTTCTCCATTTGTTTTTACTAATACTCCATGTATACTTAATGGAATTGTTGTCCATTGATATTTTTTTATTCCACCATAATAATGTGTTTTGAAATATGCAAGACCTGTATCTTCACTTAATGGATTTGGTTTTAAATCTAGTCTTGGAGAGTCAACATGTGAACCTATTATATGCATTCCGTTTTCTATATTTTCTTCTCCTATGATAGCTAAGTACATACTTTTTTCTCTATTTATAAAATATATTTTGTCCCCTGCTTGTAGATGACCGAATTCCATAATATCTTTAAATCCGTTCTCATCTGCTAATTTTTTTGCTTGCTTTATAAACTCTCTTTCTGTTTTTGCTTTGTTTAAATATTCCATATATTTTTCAGATATTTTGAATATTTCTTCTTTTTCTCTTTCTGATGTGTCTTGCCATCCCTGTTTTCTTTTTCTAAACAATTTTTCTTTTAATTCTTCTTCCATTTTATCACTTTCCTTCCTTAAGGTATATTCTTGCTAGAATTTACTACCTATATTGATTTTTTCCAGTATATCACTATTTATTTTATTTTTCCACTCTTTTTATAATTTATTCTTTTTTTATGGTTATACTAATGTTACAGTTCAGTATCTTTAAAAATATTTATACTCCCGAACGTAATAAAAATAATAAGAAAGGAATGTGATTTTATGAACTCATTATGGTTAAATTCCAATAAAACTTTTAATGCTTCTAATGTTTTAAAAGAAAATTTAGAGACTGATATTTGTATTATTGGAGCTGGTGTATTTGGAACTACTTGTGCTTATTATTTATCAAAATTAGGGTTTAGTGTTGTTCTTCTTGATAAAAGCGATTTAGGTTATGGTACGACTGGTTTTAGTACCGGTAAGATAACTAGCCAACACGGTTTGTTTTATGATTATTTACTTAACTCTTTTGGTATTGATTATGCTTATGATTATTTATGTGCTAATGAAGGTTCAATTGAGAACATAAAGAAAATTATTGATGATGAAAATATCAAATGTGATTTTGAATATAAAAATAATTTTGTTTATACTTTAAATAAATCTGATTTAAAACTTTTCGAAGATGAAAAATCTGCTTTAGATAAACTTAATTTTAAATGTGATTTGGTTTCTAAAACTTCTCTACCTTTTGATGTAGAATGTGCTTTATGTTTTAAAAATCAGGCTCAATTTAATCCTATCAAATATGTTGATTCATTATACAGCTGTATTCTTAATAATAATGGACTTATTTTTTCTAATACTGTAATTACAGATGTTAAACAAGACGGTGAGTTTTTTTATTCTTTGAGTTTAAATAATATGATTAAAAGTAAGTTTGTTATTGTTGCGACTCATTTTCCTTTTATTAATATTCCTGGTTTTTATTTTACTAAAATGTATCAATCTTCATCTTATGTTATTGCAGTTGAGACTAAAAAAACTTTGCCTTCAGGTATGTATATTTCTAATTCTAGCCCTATTTTTTCTTTTAGGACTGCTAAATATAATGGTAAAGACGTTCTTATTGTTGCAGGCGGAGATCATAAAACTGGCGATTCTGTGAATTATGATGATACTTATGGTGTTTTGGAAAATGAGGTAAAAAAATATTACCCGGATTCTTCTGTCTTGTTTAAATGGTCTAGCAATGACTGTATCTCTCTTGATAAAATTCCATATGTTGGGCCTTATTCAACTTTTACTCCTAATATGTTTGTTGGTACTGGTTTTAAAAAGTGGGGCTTTTCCTCTTCTAACATTGCTGCTAATATTATTGTTGATAAAATTTGTGGTAAGCAGAACAAGTTTGAATATTTATTTGATTCTTCTCGTTTAAAACCTATTAAGAATTTTAAGGAGCTTAAAAATGTTTCTGTTCAGACTTCTAAATCTTTAATTTTTGATAAATTTAAGGTTAAAGATTATGATTTTAGTGATATTTCTAATGATTCTGGTTCTGTTGTTAAAATTGATGGTGTGAATGTTGGGATTTATAAGGATTCTGATGGTAATGTTTTTGCTGTTAACCCTGTTTGCTCTCATTTAGGTTGTTTACTTGCTTGGAATAATGCAGACAAGACTTGGGATTGCCCTTGCCACGGCTCTCGTTTTAATTATATGGGAGAGTGCATTTCTAATCCGGCTCTTAAGAATTTGGAAACTTTTTTCTAATTTAATATTTTTGTTTTATTGCATTTCTTCAATGTATGCTACAATTCACAGTTTTATAAATTGAATAATTATACTTTTGAAAGCATTTCTTGTTTTGAACTGTGAATTGTGACCAAAGTCTTTAATTTTCTTAATTTTTTTTGATTTTTGTATTGACTTGATTTGTTTTTTTTGCTATTATCTTTTTAAATAATCATATATTTATATATGTTTATTATTTATTTTTTGTTTATTGAACTAGATTTCTCCTTTTATAAGTTATCTAGTTCTTTATTTTTTGACATTTTTTGTTTTTTTAAATTTTTTTTATTTTTTTATTGACATATATTTTTATTTGATATATTATTTTGGTGTATCCAATTTTAAAAATCCTTATTTGAGGATTATGAACTTCTTTTAGAAGTTCTTTTTTTGTATCTTTTTATTGATTTTTGTACTTTTATGTTGTTTTTTGCCAAAAAAATAATTGCTGAATTTTTATTCAACAATTATGGTGTGCCTGGAGGGATTCGAACCCCCGATCTCAAAGTTCGTAGCCTTGCATTCTATCCAGCTAAACTACAGGCACAAGTTTTTTATGATTTTAATATGTACCTTTATATTATACTTTATATATCAAAAAAATTCAATAAATTTCTAAAAAAATCTTGCAAATTCCTTTAAAACATGTTATAGTATATTAGTACGATTTATCGAGGCGTAGCGCAGTTGGTAGCGCGCGTGGTTTGGGACCATGAGGTCGCAGGTTCGAACCCTGTCGCCTCGACCATACTTTGAACAAAAGGAAATGGCGTCAACTGTAATAGTTGATGTCCTTTTTTAATAAATAATTGAAAGAGGCTTTTCATGAATTGAAATAGCCTTTTTTCTTTATGGTCAAAATCAATTCTATGCGTATTTTTTATGTTTCAAAATCTAATCTTTAAAATTTCTTTTCATTTGTTTTACTACTCCAATTATTTCTATCGGCATTGTTTTCATTTCTTCATTTGTAAGTATAATCGGTTCATAATCAGGAGATATTGTTTGAAAAATAATATTTTCTTTGCTTTTCCATACTTTTCTTATTATTGATTTCTTTTTATCTATATTGAGAGCTACAAAATCCCCATTTTCAAAATACTTTTGTTTTTTTATAATAATAATGTCATTTGTTATTAATGTTGGATACATTGTATTTTCTAGTATTTTTGCTGATATATATTCAGTTTGTTCTTTTTGCTTTTTATTTGTTGTTTTTTCTGTTAAATTTTCTTCTATATATTCAATTTCTGTTTTTGTATTTCCGAAAAATTCTTTTAATTTTCTTGTTTTGGGATCTGCTTTTCCTGGATTATAATACTTATCATCTGTAATTCCTATTAACCATACTGATGAAACTTTAAAATATTCTGCTATTTTTATTAGCACATTTATATCTATATTTTTTGTTTTCCCTGATGCATATTTGGAAATTGTTCCTTTAGATTTAAATCCTAATCCTTCTGCAATTTCCATGTAATTAAGATTACAGTCGTTTATCAACTCTTTGAATCTTTCAGAAAAAATTTTTTCAAACTTCATGTTTCCACCTCATAAACCATTATATCACATGGTTTCCTTTTTGTAAACATTAAAATGCAAAAAAAGGGTTTATTGGGGACAGGTCTTGTTGACATTTTAATATATGACTCCTCCCTCTTTGCTATATCTTTCAAATGTTTTTAAACATTCTTCTCTATCAATTTCTGTTAAATTCAATAATTTTTTATTTTCCCCTTTTAGATAATCATAAATCATATTATCTCTAAAACCTATATCTCCTGCATCTTTTTTAGTACAACCATAATAAACTGTTTTAATATTTGCCCAAATAATTGCAGATAAACACATAGGACAAGGTTCACAGGAAGTGTATAGAATACATTCAGATAAATCAAAAGTATTAAGCTTTTTGCAAGCTTCTCTTATTGCTACAATTTCCGCATGTGCTGTTGGATCATTATTTATTATTACTTTATTGTTTCCATTAGAGATGATATTTCCGTTTTTATCCACAATAACTGCTCCAAATGGGCCTCCTTCTTTTTTTGTTATTCCTTCTTCAGCATTTTCTTTTGCAACTTGCATGTATTTATTCATTTATATCATTCCCTTCGTTTTGGTCCATTGGAACCTGTCCCCGTTGAACCATTTTTACTTTTTTAATATATCATATTTCAATTGTTTTTTCCATATATTTATAATGGGTGTTTTGGTTGATTATAAAATCTTTTAGGATTAAACAAAAGATTATAGTTATTATAATAATTCTCTCTATTCTGATAACCTCTATAATATATTTTGTTTCTCTAGCTACAGATAATGAATTATCAACTGAGGAGAAAAAAGATTTTATTAAGTGGGTTGATTTTAATGTAACAGCTACTGCTATGGAAATTGCTTACAGATTAGATGTCGAGTCTCATCAAAATGATAATGGTGTGACATATAATTGGGTTGAGTTGCTTGCATATCTTGCTTGTAAAAATGGTGGTAATTTTAAAAATTTTAAGCAGGAAGATTTGACTAATTTACTTTTTTGTTTAGAAAATGGTCAAAAAATGGAAGATTTAACTAAAGATTTGAAATATTATGCTTATTATTACGAAAGTTACCAAGCTGTTTTAGGTGGTTTTGTGGGAAATTATTCAATTGAAGTGACAGATGCTGATGGTAACAAGGCTTTTGAACCTAGATATGGACTAAAGGCTTTTTTACCTATTGCTAAAGGTTATAGTTTTAGCCATTATGATGATTTTGGCAATTCTAGGTCTTATGGTTTTAGAAGAGTGCATTTAGGTAATGATTTAATGGGTAGCATTGGAACTCCTATTATTGCCGTTGAGTCTGGTACTATTGAGCATCTTGGTTGGAATCAATATGGAGGCTGGCGTATAGGTATTAGAAGTTTTGATGGCAAAAGATATTACTACTATGCACATTTAAGAAAAGACCACCCATATGTAAATGGTTTAGAAGAAGGTATAACTGTAAAGGCCGGTGATGTAATTGGATATCTTGGTATGACTGGATATAGTATAAAGGAAAATGTTAATAATATTAATGTTCCTCATCTGCATTTTGGGATGCAGCTTATTTTTGATGAGTCTCAGGTAGACAGTCCTAATGAAATTTGGGTTGATGTTTATCAAATTATTGAATTTTTGAAAAAAAATCGCTCAGAGGTTTATATGTCAAATAAGGAAACAAAAGATTATTCTAGAAAATATGATTTTATGGAAGACTCTTTAACTGAGTGACAAAGGGGACGGGGCAAAATGGCAATTTTTTAAAAAATTTATTATATTTATATTATTTTATGGAACAACGTCTAATATAAAAATAATTTGTCAAAAATATCCGTAACTATTGACACATTAAAAAATTGCCATTTTGCCCCGTCCCCTTTGTCACCCTTTGTCATTTTCCTAATACTATTTTTATTTCTTTGTTAATCTTCCCTCTTGTTACCTTTAAAGTCACTTCATCATTTGGCTTTTTGGTATAAATATATTCTCTTAAATCATTCATTGTGCTTAAATTTTTTTCGTCTATCGAAATGATAATATCTCCCTCTTTTAGCTCTGTTTTATCCGCCGGTCCATTTTTTGTTATTTGAACTACATATATTCCCTCTTCGAATTTAATATTGCTATTTAAATATGGTATTACTTCTTTATCATATGCTGATATTCCTATTGTTGCTTGTTCAAATTTTCCTGTATTTTTATAGCTCTCAATTATGTTTTTTACTACATTTATAGGTATTGCAAACCCTATACCTTCTGCTGATGTTATTTTTACTGTGTTTATTCCTACAACTTCTCCATTTGGTGTAATTAATGGTCCTCCACTATTTCCTGGGTTTATAGTTGCATCTGTTTGTATTAAATCTGACATATATACTTGTGAGCCATTTTCTTCTAGTTTTATAGTTCTATTTTTTGCACTTATTATCCCTGATGTTACTGTTCTTCTAAATTCAAATCCTATTGGATTTCCTATTGCATATACTGTTTCTCCTACTCTTATTTCTTTAGAATCTCCTAATGCGACATACGACAAATTTTTTGCTTCTATTTTTGTAATTGATATATCTAGGCTTGTATCGCTCCACATTACTGTCCCATCATATGTTTTTCCATCTTCTAATGTTACATAGCATTTACTATATTTACTTCCTGTAACATGTTCATTACTTAGTATATATCCGTTTTCTGTTACTATTACTCCTGTTCCTAACCCTAACTCTTCTGCCGTATTATTAGAAAATATTGAATTTCCTACATTTTTTAATTTTGATATTCCTACTACGCTTCTAGTTGTTTTTTCTATCATATCTGCTATTTTTGTACTATTTTCTTCTACATTTTCCACAGTTTGTTCTTGATTTGTGGATATTGTCTTTGATGCTTCATAATTTGGTTCTTTTACTTCTATTTTTTGGTATGTAAAATATATATAAAATCCTAAAATCCAAAAAATGAGCAATATTATAAAAGTTATTATTACTTTTTTTAAATTACTCATTTTTCTTCTTTTACTTTTTCTCAAAATCAACACCTCTTTTATATTATGGGCTGATTTTGTTTTTTTAAACATTTTTTAGTTCTTCATATCTTTTTACTTTTTGAGTTGTCGTTTTTATTAATGGTTCTTTTGTTATTGTTATGCTTTTTATGTGTTTATATACTGGCAATGTTTTGTTTATTTCTTTTATTTCTTCCCATATTTTTTCTTTATATTCTTTTTCTGTTTTTTCTCCTAATGCTTTTTTGATTTCGTCTTGATTATATACTATTTTTGCACATAACATTGTGTCTGTATTGCTTTGGTCTCTTGAATATACTAATGATTCTTCAACATATGGTATTTTATTTATTAGGAATTCTATTTCTTGTGGATATACATTTTTTCCATTTTTTAATACTATTATATCTTTTTTTCTTCCTGTTACCCATATAAATCCGTCTTTTTCCATATATCCATAGTCTCCTGTTTTGAACCATCCATCTTCAAAGCTTTTTTGGTTTTCTTCTTCATTATTATAATATCCTAGCATTACGCTTGGTCCTTTTACTGCTATTTCTCCTTCGCCTTTTTCGTCTGGGTCTAATATTTTTACATTTAGGCTTGGCAATGCTATTCCGACTGAGCCTGGTCTTTTTTCTTTATCTGTTTCTGCTGCTATTACTGGTGATGTTTCTGTTAGACCATATCCTTGTACTAGGTCTATTCCAAAGTTGTTATACCATACTACTGTTTCTTTATTCATTGGTGCTGATCCATATAGTACTACTCTTAAATGTCCTCCTAGATTATCTAGTATTTGCTTAAATACCTTTTTTCTTATATCTATTTTAATTTTTAAGAATGCATTTGATATTTTAATCATTTTGTTTATTAGTTTTGTTTTTCCTTGTGCTTCTATTGCTTTTGTTATTTTTTTACACATTGTTTCTAGCACTAGTGGTACTGCTACAAATACTGTTATTTTATATTCTATTAGATTTGACTGTATGTGTTTTAATCCATCGCAAAATGCTACTGTTGCGCCACTATAAAATCCATAAAGGAATGTTACTGTACATTCGAAAGTATGATGTATTGGTAAGAATGAAAGTAATGTGTCTGTTGGATATAGTTTTACCCAACTTGAGAAATCCGTAATATTTGCACATATGTTTCCTTGTGATAACATTACTGCTTTTGCTTCGTTTGTTGTTCCTGATGTGAATAACATTATTGCCATTTTGTCATTATCTATTTTTATTTCATCATATCTTTTATCTCCATTTGATACTAGTTTTTCTCCTTTTTTTAGTAACTCGTTAAAATTTAATATTTCTTTTTCATTTGTTTTATCCATACAAATTAATTTTTTCAAATTTGTATCTTCTCTTTTTTGTAATTTTTTTGCTACTTCCAGATATTTTTTGTCAAATATCATTACTTCTGCTTCACTTCTTTTTACTAGGTTTTCTATTTCATTATCTGGTAATGCTTTATCTATTGGTACTACTACCATGTTTCCTGTTGTTATTGCAAAATAGCTAATGCACCATTCGTATCTGTTGTTTCCTATTAGTACTATCCTTTTTTCTTCTAGTCCCATGTCTAAAAGCTCTGTTGATAGACTTTTTACATCTTTTCCAACTTGTTCATATGTTTTTTCGATGTATTCTACTTTTTTTGCTGTATAATCTTTTTTGTATTTGTATGCAATGTTCTTTGCAAAATTTTTGCATGAGTATTCTAGCATCTCTCTAAAGTTTTTTACTGGTCTTGCTTCATATACTCTCCTATTTTCATTGTCACCCATATACATTCCTTCTTTCTTTCTTTTTTTGATTTTATATTATTTTAAACTTTATTGCAATACTTTTTTATTCATTTTGTTACTTATGGGTTGCAGTTTGTTACAATTTAGTACAACAAAAACTTAAATAGCGCGAGAATGTAGTTATTAGCTAATGGCCATAGGCAAACTTAAACGATATTATAATATCAACAGTTTTCAATATATAGTAACAGAATGTAATAAATTAATATATGAGTAATTGACTTTTTTTATAACTTTGATATAATGATTTTGTCGAAAATTGTAAAAAAGGTGATAGTAATGGAAAATTTAGAAAAGTATGAGCTTACTTACCCTCAAAAATCAATTTGGATTACAGAACAATTTTACAATGGCACATCTGTTAATCATATTTGCGGGTCAGCTATATTTCACGAAAAATTAGATTTTAAATTATTGGAAGAAGCTATTCATTTAGTTATTTCTTCTCACCAAAATTTTAATTTGAAATTTTGCGTAGATAAAGGTTTACCTAAGCAATATCTTTCTGACGCCAAAAATATTGAAATTAATATGGTAGATATAAAATCAAGGGAGGATTTAAATTTATTAAATCAGAAATTGATTTCTATTCCTTTCTCTTTACAAGACTCTTTTTTATTTCGTTTTGTTATATTCCGTTTTCCAGATAATACGGGTGGATATTCTTTAGATATTCACCATTTAATAGCCGACGCATATTCTCTTGGTCATGTTGCTTCTTGTATTGTCGATGCTTATTCTAATTTAATTAACAATAAAAAAGTTGAAAATGGTTTTGTGGATTCTTATTTGGATTTTGCTAAATCTGAACAAGAATATCTTTCTAGTGCAAAATTTAATAAAGATGAGTCTTATTGGAATGAACAATTTGAAATGATTCCAAGTATAGCTACAATACCTTCAAAATCTTCAGTTACAAGCATTTCTTCTTCCGCTGCTAAAAGGAAAGTATTTAAGATTCCTTCTTCTATCCTTAATAATGTTAGGAATTTTTGCAAAGAGTCTCATGTTTCCTTATTTAATTTCTTTATGGCTGTTTATTCTATATATATAGGTAGAATTACTAATTTACATCATTTTGTAATTGGTACTCCTATATTAAATAGAACTAATTTTAAAGAGAAATCATGTTTTGGCATGTTTATAAGTACGGTTCCTTTTGTTGTTAATATTGCAGAAGATGAATCTTTTTCAACATTTTTGAAGCAGGTAGCTTATGATTCAATGGGAATGTTAAAACACCAAAAATACCCATATCAATTACTTTTGGAACATCTTCGTAAAACAAACCCAACAATACCAAACTTGTATAATATATTACTTTCTTATCAGATAACTAACACTAAAAGTTGTACTTCTGATTTATCTTATTCAACTTCTTGGAATTTTAATGGAAATTGTGCTGATGATATAGATATTCATTTGTTTGATATTAATGATACAGGTGCTTTAACCATTGCATATGATTATCAAACTTCTCGTTACACTTTAAGTGATATAGAACAAATTCATGCAAGAATTATTCATATTATTCATCAAGTCTTAAGTAATCCTAACTTAAGTATAGAAAATGTTTCTATTGTAACAAAGCACGAACAAAATGAATTGATACATACTTTTAATAAAACTAATTTAAAATATCCAAAAGATAAATATATTATTCAATATTTTGAGGATATTGCATCAAATGCTCCTAATACTGCAGCTATTATTTTTCATCATGCAAGGTTGACTTACAGACAGTTGAATGAAAAAGCTAATAGTTTAGCTTATGCTCTTCGTGAAAGAGGGTTAAAAAATAATGATATAGTTGGAATTTTAATTCCTCGTTCTTTCGAGATGATGGTAGCGATTTTGGCTGTTTTAAAATGCGGAGCAAGCTATATTCCTATTGACCCAGATTATCCTAGTGATAGAATTAAATATATGTTAAAAAATAGCAAGACTGCATTATTACTTTCTAACAAAGAACTTATGGAAAAAGGAAATTATAATATTGATTTTATAGATATTTCATTAGAAAATTCTTCTATTTATGATGTTCATAAAGAAAATATCGAAAATATTTCTAATCCTGATGATTTATCTTATATTATATACACCTCAGGCTCTACAGGAAATCCAAAAGGTGTTATGCTTACCCAAAAAAATCTTATGAATTTTTACCATTCTATGATTTTAAGTGCTCCTTTTTTAACAGATGGTAAAAAACATAGAGTTTTATCTATGACAACTATATCTTTTGATATATTCTTGTTTGAGACTCTTATATCTTTGGCTTGCGGGTTAACTTTATATATTACCGATTATTATGAGCAAAAAATTACATCTAAACTTGAAAGACTTATTGAGGAAAATAAAATAGATGTTATTCAAACTACACCTTCTGTAATGAGGTTTCATTTGGATAATTTGAGTAATTTATCTTCATTTTCTTCTTTAAAACATATTACCTTAGCAGGGGAACCTTTGCCTAAAAATTTGGTGACTGATTTGAAAGCAATTTCTCCTAATTGTAGAGTTTATAACGGATATGGCCCTTCTGAGACTACAATTTTTTCTACTTACACTGATGTTACAGATTTAGATAATATTACTATAGGAAGACCTATTTCTAATACTCAAATTTATATTTTAGGTAAAAACTTATCAATTATACCTAAAGGCACTATTGGTGAAATCTATATTGCAGGCGATGGTGTTGGAAAGGGATATCTTTTCCGTGATGATTTAACTTGTGAAAGATTTATTGAAAATCCTTTTTTGCCTAATACTATTATGTATCGTACAGGTGATTTAGGTCTATGGCTAGATGATGGGACTATAGAATGTAAAGGCAGAATGGATAATCAAATTAAATTACATGGGCTTCGTATAGAGTTAGGCGAAATTGAAGAGAGAATTAATTCTTTTAAAGAAGATAATTTATTGCGTTCAGCTGTTATAGTAAAAGATGTTGATGGTAATATTTCTTTAAATGCCTTTTTAACATACCCTCACAAACTTGATATTGAAGCATTAAAGCAATATTTATTATCAAATTTACCTAGCTATATGATGCCTTCTACATTTACTCTTATAGATGCTTTTCCATTTACACCTAATGGAAAAATTGACCGTAAGGCATTACAAAATTATAAAATTTCTAATGTTAGTATTCAAACTGATGTTGCTGAACCAAGAAATGAAATAGAGACTATTTTAGTTAAAACAATTTCTAAGAAATTAAACACTAAAAATTTTGGTATAGATAGTAATATTTTTGATTTTGGAGCTGATTCTCTAACTATTATAAATATTCTTACTGATTTATTTAAATATAACTTGAATTTAAAAGTTTATGATTTATACCAATATCCTACAGTTCGTAGCTTATATGATAATCTGCTTAATGCAAGTGAATTAAAAAAAGATTTAGATGTGTCTCATTTCTTAGAATTAAATAATTTAGTTAATACATTTTCTAAAAATACTAAGACAAAAGAATCTACTGCTAAACATACTGTTTTATTAACTGGTTGTACTGGATTTTTAGGCTCTCATATTTTAATAGAGTTATTACAAAATCCTAGTATAGAAAAGATTTATTGCTTGATGCGTAATAAAAATAATATAGAAATGGACGAGAGATTTTGGAGTAAAATTCATTTCTATTTTGACGATAAATATGACCAATTAATTAAAGATTCTGTTATATTAATCAAAGGTAACATTACAAGAGAAAAACTTGGCTTTAGTGAAAAAAAATATGTAGATTTATGTTCTGAAATAGATACAGTTATTCATACAGCTGCTAATGTTAAACATTATGGTAGATATTCTGATTTCGAATCAATTAATATTAATGGAACTAAAAATATTATTGATTTCTGTTTTGATGCTAATGCTCATTTGCATCATATATCTACCATGACTGTTTCTGGTAATTATTTATTAGAACAAAACTCTACTCAGGCTCCTTTTGATGAAAATACTTTTTATGAAAATCAAAATTTTGATGATAATGTTTATGCGAAAAGTAAATTAATCGCAGAAATGAATGTATTAGAAGCAATTTCTAAAGGTTTGGATGCTACTATCTATAGAATGGGAGATTTGACCGGTCGATATGTAGATGGAGGTTTCCAAGAAAATATTCAGGAAAATTCGATTTATTTAAGGCTAAAATCTATTATAGAAATTGGTGCTATTCCTAAGTCTATAGAAAATAATTTATTAGAATTTACTCCTATTGATTTTGCCGCAAAAGCTGTTGTTAAGATTATATGTTCTGAAAAATCTAATAATAGAATTTTCCATATATATAATCCTAATATGTTAGAAACCAAAAAACTTATCAACTATGTAAATAGATTAGATTGTGCAATAAAAATAATTGATACAAAGTCTTTTAATAGTTTAATTAAAGAGTTATCTTCTAGTAAATATGATAGTGCTAAAGTGGTTGGTTTAATTAATGACTTTACTGATAACGAAGATTTGATATATAATTATACTATACCTCAGACTAATGATATTACGGTTGAATATCTTAAAAATTTAGACTTTGAGTGGCCAATTATTGATTTTAATTATATTAAAAATATCTTAGAATATATGAGAAAGGTTAAATTCATTTAAAAATTGCCAAAGGGTGCCAAAGGGGACGGGGCTTTTTGGCAATATTGAAATTTTTGTTAGGTTTTACTAACAATTATTTAAAGTGTGAGGAGGTTAAAATGAAAAAATTTTTAAAAAATATGAAAATATCTAATAAAATGGTATTATACTTTTGCTCTCTAGTCGTTGTTATAAGTGCTATCTTTTACTTTATATTACCTAATTTATTGAATTATCCACCAGACACAATTAATACTCAGTTTGATAAAGAAGTTTCAATTTTGTATTATTGTTTCCAATTTTTAATAGCTGTTGTATTTATTTTACTAATTTTTACTATATATTTTAAAGTAGTTTTAAGAAAAGTAGATAAATGGGAAAAGACAAAAAGTAAAGATAAAGATGAAATTTTGAAAATTAGAAAATTTTGTCTTGATTTTCCTTATAAATTATATATCGCAATAGAGATTTTTCCTGTATTAATTGTTAGTTTAGTTTTAGAATTTACTGGTAGTCATCCTGTTATTCTTATTTTTAAAATAGGTATTTTAGTTTTTAGTTTTGCTACATTATTAAGTTCATTTTTCTTAATGATTTCTAAAAACGTGTTATATCCTGTTTTAAGAGAAACTTCTATATTATTAGATATAACCGAACAAAAACATTCATTAGGACTAATGGCTAGACTAATATTTCAAATATTTCCTAGCGTTTTAGTTACAGCTTTGCTAATTGCTCTAATTGGTTATTCAAGATTAACTGTAGAAAAAGGAGATTTCTTATATACTTATTATAGTAAAGTTTTAGCTGATGCAAATTTGGATGAAAATATAGAAGGTGATCCTTTTGAATATGTAAAAGAAAATTTATCATCAATTTATATTTCACCTTCAGATTTTCTTTTTATAGAATATCCTGATGGTACTATTAGAACTACAAATGGTACAGAACTTAGCCATTTCTTTGTAAAGTATATGCATGAATTATCTCCTTCTCATAATAATAGAGTCTATGAAGCTTATACTATAGATGCTCAAGGTGTTATTAGAGATTTTGAATATAGAGGTGTTGATTATACTGTTGGTTTCTATTATGAAATAGTAACTCCTTCTTTAATTTATTATTTCTTATTATCTGCTGGATTATTATTTTTGTTTAACCTAGTTGTAATTTGTTATATATCAAAATCTATAACTTCTGATATTCAAAGTGTTACAGACGGTTTAAATAAAATTATAGAAAGTGGAGAACATATAAATTATAAGAAATTACCTATAACTTCTAATGATGAACTTGGTGATTTGGCTATATCTTTTAACCAAATTCAAGATTTGACTAAACACAATATTGAAAAAATACATAGTAACCAAGATATGCTAATGGAAAGTGAACGTTTGGCATCTTTAGGTCAATTAATTGGTGGTATTGCTCATAACTTAAAAACTCCTATAATGTCTATCTCTGGTGCTGCAGAAGGTTTGTCTGATTTAATTAAAGAGTATGATTCTTCTATTGATGACCCAGATGTTAATTCTCAAGATCATCATGATATTGCTAAAGATATGAATGACTGGGTTGAGAAAATTAGAGAATATACAAGTTATATGTCAGATGTTATTACAGCTGTTAAAGGTCAAGCTGTTACTATGTCTGAGACAGATTACGTTAATTTTGATATGGAAGAATTAGTTAAACGCGTTGATATTTTAATGAGACATGAATTAAAGAGTGCTTTAATATACCTAAATGTTTCTGTAAATGTTCCTGAACATACTACTATACATGGTGATATTAATACTTTAGTACAAGTTATTAATAATATGATTTCTAACTCAATTCAGGCATATGCTGGTAAACCTGAACAAACTATAGATTTAATTATTAATAAGTCTGATGATAATATAATTATTTCTGTTAGGGATTATGGTCCTGGCCTTCCTGATGGAGTTAAGGATAAGTTGTTTAATGAGATGATTACTACTAAAGGTAAAAATGGTACTGGCCTTGGACTTTATATGTCTTACTCTACTATTAAGGCTCATTTTAGAGGTGATATTACTTTTGAGTCAGAAAAAGGCAAAGGTGCTACATTTAATATTATTTTACCTTTAAATGAAAAATAGTATATTTACCGTTACAATTCACAGCAAATTAGTAAAATACTAAATGTTTTGTATATTATATTTCAGAAATTTTTCGGCTCAATACATAATTTAAGAAATTCTAAATTAATTTTTTGGCACCCTTTCACTTAGCCCTCACTTCGTTCGGCGCGAACATTTTCCAAAAAATTAATAAAGAATTTCTAAAATTACTCCAATCGCATTCAAAATTTTTTCAATATAATATATAAAACATTTAAAGTAACTAGTGCTAGGCTGTGAATTGTAACTATATAGTAACATTGAATTAATTTTTTTGTCAAAAATTGTTGCTTTTTGTATAACTTATTTATATAATATGTTAAATATTACTTTCAAGGAGGTTTTACCCATGAGAAAGGGCTTACAAAATAGCGAAAATATTCAAAATAATCAATATAGAATTATAGCTGTTGACGATGAAGAAGGAATTGTAGACTCTTTATCAATTTTTCTTAAAAGGTCTGGCTATGACTTTACTGGTATTACTGACCCTTTAGAAGCAATTGAAGTTGTTAAAAAGGAACATTTTGACTTAATGATTCTGGACTTTATTATGACACCTCTTCATGGCGACCAAGTCGTAGAGGAAATTAGGAAATTTAATAAAGATTTATATATTTTATTACTTACAGGTCATAAAGATTTAGCTCCTCCTTTAGAGACAATTAGGAGGTTGGACATTCAAGGTTATTGTGAAAAAAGCGATAAATTCGATCAATTGCTATTATTAATTGAGTCTGGCATAAAATCCATTAAACAAATGAATCAAATTAAACAAATTAATTTGGAATTAAAAGATACAAATGAAAAATTAGAACAAGCATATTTAGATTCTATAGAAACATTACGTTATACAATAGAAGCTAAAGATATATATACAAGAGGTCATTCAGATAGAGTTGCAGAATTTTCTGTGTTAATAGGTAAAAAATTAGGTCTTTCTGATAAAGATTTACATACTTTACATTTAGGCGGTCTATTCCATGATATTGGAAAAATAGGTGTTCCTGATAGTATTTTGCAAAAAGCTGACAAATTGACAGATGATGAATATTCTCAGATAAAACAGCATCCAAATATAGGTGTTCACATATTATCAAATGCAGAAATTTTTAATGATATTTTGCCTATTGTAGAACATCATCACGAAAGATATGATGGTAATGGTTACCCTGGCAAATTAGCTGGCGAAGATATTCCATATCTTGCTAGAATTGCAGCTGTTGCAGATAGTTTTGATGCTATGTCTTCAAGAAGGGCTTATCGTGATTCTTTGCCTTTAGATAAAATTGTATCTGAATTTATGCGTTGCAGAGGTACGCAGTTTGACCCAAAAATTGATGATGTTTTTATAGATATTTTGGAAAATCATTTTGATGAAATAAAAGAAATTCAAGAAAAATACTAGGGATTTAGGGACGTATCTCTAAATCCCTATTTTTCGGGATTTCGGGGACAGATCTCAATTTTTTACATCTAATTTGCCAAAGGGTGCCAAATTGCCCCGTCCCCAATGTCAAATTCCTTTCATTGATAGTGCAACTTTTTGTCTTTCTGCATCTATTTTAATAACTTTAACTTTTACAATGTCTCCAACAGATACTATATCTGATGGGTTTTTTATGTATTTATCACTCATTTCTGATATATGTACTAATCCATCATGTTTTACTCCAATATCTACAAATGCTCCAAAGTCTATTACATTTCTTACTGTTCCAGTTAAAATCATTCCTTCTTTTAAATCTTCTAGTTTTAAAACGTCGCTTCTTAATATTGGTTTTGGCATATCTTCTCTTGGGTCTCTTCCTGGTTTTGATAATTCTGATATTATATCTGTTAATGTCATCTCTCCTATTCCCAATTCTTTTGCTGTTTTTGGGATGTCTATTGTTTTTAGTTTTTCTCGTAAGTTTTGTAATTTTTCTTTATCTCTTAAATCGTTTTTATCAAACCCTATACTTGCAAGTAATTTTTCTGTTGCTTCATAGCTTTCTGGGTGTACTGCTGTTATTTCTAATGGGTTATCCCCATCCATTATTCTTAAAAATCCTGCACATTGTTCAAATGCTACTTTTCCTAGTTTTGGTACTTTTAGTAATTGTTTTCTATTTTTTAATTTTCCATTTTCATCTCTATATTTTACAATATTTTTAGCAATTGTACTGTTTATTCCTGATACATATGAAAGAAGTGATGGTGTTGCTGTGTTTACATCTACTCCTACTTTATTAACACTATCTTCTACGACTCCTGTAAGACTTTCTGCTAATTTTTTCTGGTTTACATCATGTTGATATTGTCCTACTCCAATTGCCTTTGGGTCTATTTTTACTAATTCTGCTAGTGGGTCTTGTAGTCTTCTTGCTATTGATATTGCCCCTCTTATTGATACATTTATATCTGGATATTCTTCTGTTGCAAGTTTTGATGCTGAATATACAGATGCTCCTGCTTCACTTACAATTACATAATGTACTGGTCTTGATGCTTCTTTTATCATATCTGCTACAAACATTTCTGATTCTCTTGATGCTGTTCCATTTCCTATTGCTATCATATCTATTTTATCTTTGTCTATTAGTTTTAATAGTTCTTTTTTTGCTCCTTCTACATCATTTTGTGGTTCTGTTGGATATACTGTTGTATAGTCTAATACTTTTCCCGTCTCATCTATTACTGCTATTTTACATCCTGTTCTATATGCTGGGTCAAATCCCATTACTGTTTTTCCCTTTATTGGTGCTCCTAATAGCAGTTGTTTTGAGTTTTGTCCAAATACTTTTATTGCTTTATCTTCTGCTTTTTCTGTTAAGTCAGATCTTATTTCCCTATCTATTGATGGTTCTATTAGTCTTTTAAAAGCATCTAGTATTGTGTCTTTTAGCATTTCTGTAAATTGTGTTTCACCTTTTATTATATCTTTTTCTATATAGTTTAAAATTTTTTCTTCTGGTTTTTCTATTTTTACCTTTATAAATTCTTCTTTTTCTCCTCTATTTATTGCTAATATTCTATGACTTGGTATGTATTTTATTGGCTCTTTGTAATCATAATACATTTCGTAGTTTGATTTTTCGTCTTCTTTTGATGCTTTTGTTTCTATTAATGCTTCTCTGTAGCATTGTCTTTTTATTTCTTTTCTGTATTTTGGATTATCAGATATGTCTTCTGCTATTATATCTAATGCTCCTTGTATTGCTTGTTCTGCATTTTCTACTACTTTATCTTTATTCTTCTTATCTTCTTCTGATAATTTTTCAATGTTTATGTATTCTTTGGCTATTTCTTCTATTGGTTTTGTTTCTTTTTGTTCTATTATTATTTGAGCTAGTGGCTCTAATCCTTTTGCTTTTGCAACTGTTGCTCTTGTTTTCTTTTTCTGTTTATATGGTCTATATATATCTTCTACTTCTGCTAGTGTTTTTGCTATTGCTACTGCTTGAAGAATTTCATCTGTAAGTTTTCCTTGTTCATCTATTGATTTTATTACTTCTTCTTTTCTTTGTTCTAGGTTTCTTAAATAATTTAATCTTTCCCCTAATTCCCTAAGTGTTTCGTCGCTTAGGCCTCCTGTTGCTTCTTTTCTATATCTTGCTATAAATGGTATTGTGTTCCCCTCATCTATTAGGTTTACTGCCGCTTCTACTTGTGTTTCTTTTATGTTTAATTCTTCTGCTATTTGTTTATTTATTTTACTCATCTTCTTTGTTCCTTTCTAACTCTTATTCTACTCCCAAATATTCATTATATGTGCATTCTTTGTCTATTATTTTTCCATCTTCTTTTATGTCTATAATTCTGTTTGCTACTGTTTGTGTTAATTGATGGTCATGTGATGTAAACAGAATATTCCCTTTAAATCTGCTCATACCTTCATTTAATGCGGTTATACTTTCCATGTCTAGATGGTTTGTTGGTTCATCAAATATTAGGAAGTTCGCTCCTGATAACATCATTTTTGATAATACACATCTTACTTTTTCTCCTCCAGATAATACACTTACTTGTTTTAAAGCTTCATCTCCTGAGAATAACATTCTGCCTAAAAAGCTCCTTACATATGTTTCATCTGGGTCTTTTGAGTATTTTCTTAACCATTCTGTTATATTTTCGTTTGTTTCGAATAAATAGCTATTATCTTTAGGGAAATAGTCTTTTGTGATGGTTGTTCCCCATTCTAAACTACCTGTGTCTGGCTCCATTTCTCCTGCTATTATTTGAAATAATACTGTTTTTGCAAGTTCATTGTCTGCTAGAAATGCAATTTTGTTATCTTGTTTTACATCAAATGTTATATTATCTAGTAGTTTTACTCCGTCTACTGTTTTTGACACATTTTTAACTTTTAAAATTTCTTTTCCTGCTTCTCTATCTGGTTTGAAGTCTATATATGGGTATTTTCTGTTTGATGGTTTTATTTCTTCTAGTTCTATTTTTTCTAGTGTTTTCTTTCTTGATGTTGCTTGTTTTGATTTTGATGCATTTGCACTAAATCTTGCTATAAAGTCTTGTAATTCTTTTATTTTTTCCTCTTTCTTTTTGTTTTGTTCTCTTGCTTGTTTTAAAGCTAATTGGCTTGACTCATACCAAAAATCATAGTTTCCTGGGTATATTTTTATTTTTCCAAAATCTACATCTGCTATATATGTACATATTTTGTTTAAGAAATATCTATCATGTGATACTACTATTACTGTATTTTCATAGTTTATTAAGAATTCTTGCAACCATTCAATACTTTTCATATCTAAGTCATTTGTTGGTTCGTCTAATAATAGCACATCTGGATTTCCAAATAAGCTTTGTGCTAATAAAACTTTTACTTTCTCTCTATCTTCGATTTCTTTCATGTATTTATAGTGGTCTTCTGGTACTATTCCTAAATCATTTAATAGCATTGCTGCATCTGATTCTGCATTCCAACCATCTAATTCTGCAAATCTTTCTTCTAGTTTTGCTGCTTTCATTCCGTCTTCTTCTGAAAAGTCTGGTTTTGCATATATTTCTTCTTTCTCTTTCATTATGTCATATAATTCTTTATTTCCCATTAATACTGTATCTATTACTGTGTATTCATCAAAAGCAAAGTGGTCTTGTTTTAATATTGATATTCTTTCACCTTTGTCTATTGTTACGTCTCCTTTGCTTGGCTCTAATTCACCTGATAATACCTTTAAAAATGTTGATTTCCCTGCTCCATTTGCTCCTATTATTCCATAACAGTTTCCTTTTGTGAATTTTATATTTACATCTTCAAATAATACTCTTTTTCCAAATCTTACGGTTACTCCATTTACACTTAACATTTTGCCATCTTCCTTTCTTTCTGTATAATTATTATTTTAAATTAATTTTTGTTGTTATTATTGTTTTACAAATGGCATTATATACTATTTTCTAGTTGTTTTCAAGTATTTGAAAAATTTAAAAGACATCATTTTACCATTTTATATTTTTTGTATTGCTCCCGAAGGTAATAATTTATTAATTTTTTCATTTCCCCCATTCTAAAAATTCTAACAAAAGTTTTTACAAACTTTTGAGAATTTTTGAACGGTCCCCACCGCTTTTCAAAATTAATAAATTATTACCTTCTCGCGCAATTATAATAACAACATTAAGTGGTAAAATGATGTCTTATAAAATTTTTAGTCTTTTTCAAATAATAATTTAATTCCCCATAGTCCAGAAAGGCCTACTAATCCATAGATAATTCTTGACCAAACTGTCATTTCACCGAAGATAGCAGCCACTAAGTCAAATCTAAAAAGTGCTATTAATCCCCAGTTTATTGCTCCTATTATTATTAACAATAGAGCTATTTTATCTATAACTTTCATTTTTTACCTCCTTTATTAGTTGATTAAAATCAACTAGTTTTTCTTATTTTTCTCTTTTTATTTTAAAATTATACATTTTATTGAATTTTTTGTTTTTTTATGATAATTTATTATTAATAATTTGAATTTGGAGATGATATTATGAGGAGAAGTTCTAGAAATCATAAAAGAAAATCCAAAAGTTTTAAAAATTTATTAGTAAATATTGATACTAAAAAATTTATTTTATTTATGATTATTTTGTTTTTAATTTTTCTTATTTTATTTACTTGTATAAAATTAAAAAATGTTAGACACTCTATTTCAGCTTTTAATTATGAAATATCTGAATTAAATACTTCTAATTCTACACAAACTAATATTTCGCAAAATGAATCAAATTCAAATAATACTTCTGCAGAAAATGCAGAAACAACTAATGATTCAACCTCTTTTACGATAGCTGCTATTGGTGACGTTATGTGCCATAATTCTCAATATTTAGATGCATATAATAAATCTACTGATGATTATGATTTTTCTTCTGTTTTTTCAGATATTATTAATTATACAAAAATTCCTAATCTTACAATAGGAAACTTAGAGACAACTTTTGCTGGAAAAGATGTTGGATATAGCAATTATCCTACTTTTAATACTCCTGATAATCTAGCAACAAGTTTAAGAGATATTGGAGTTGATGTTTTATCAACAGCTGGTAATCATTCTCTTGATAAGGGTTTTTCTGGCTTAAGTAGAACAATTGATGTTTTAGATAAAAATCTTATTTATAATGTGGGTACGAATAAAACTCAGGAAGATCAAGATACAATTTTATATCAATATGTTAAAGGGGTAAAAATTGCTATTCTTTCATATACTTATGGAACAAATGGTATAAAAATACCTTCTGATAAACCTTATTGTGTTAATTTAATTGATAGAGATTTAATAAAATCACATATTGAAAAAGCAAAATCAGAAGATGCAGATTTAATAATTTGTTGTATGCATTGGGGAGTAGAATATCAAGAAACTCCTAATAAAGAACAGAAAGATTTGGCAGATTTTCTTTTTCAAAATGGTGTTGATATAGTTTTAGGAAATCATCCTCACACTATACAACCAATGGAAAAAAGGACTGTAACTTTAGAAGATGGAACAACTAAAGACGGTTTTATAATCTATGCATTAGGTAATTTTATTGGAGATCAAAGAGATGTAGATACAAGAAGTTCTATTATTTTAGAATTATCTCTTACAAAGCATGAAGATTCTCATATTTCGATAGATGATGTTTCTTACACACCTATTTATATGTATAAAAATAATTCCGCTTCTTCTCATAAATTTAAAGTTTTAGACATTGAAAAAACTATTTCTGATTATGAAAAAGGAATTGATACTTCTATTGGAAAATCTATGTATAATACTTTAAAATCTCAACTTAATAGAATAAATGAGATTTTGGGTAATTAAGGACGTATCAAATTGAACTTTTTTAGGTCTGTCCCTTTTGACCAAAAAATGTTCAGTTTGATACGTCCCCAATTAATTAAACATATCTCTTTTTTTAAGCCACCATGTTACTACTAATGTTATTACTATTGCGAGCAATATCATTATTAAAAATCCAAATTTGTTGTATTGGAATGGTACTGGTACGTTCATTCCCCAAAAGCTTGATATCATTGTTGGTACTGCTAATACTATTGTTATTGACGTTAGCGTTTTCATTACTCCGTTTAAGTTATTTGATATTATTGATGCATATGCATCCATTGTTCCATTTAAAATATCACTATATATTTTTGCCATTTCTATTGCCTGTCTATTTTCGATAATTGCATCTTCTAGTATGTCTTCATCATCTTCATATAATTTAATTATTTTTCCTTTCATTGTTTTTTCCATGACTAGCTCATTTGATTTTAATGATGTTGTAAAATATACCAAACTCTTCTCTAAGCTTAGTAATTTTAATAATTCTTTATTCCTCATTGAGTTTTTTAATATGTACTCTGCTATTTCTGTTTCTTTATTTATTTGTTTTAGATGTGTTAAATAATATGAGGAGTTTAAATATAGTATTTGGAATATGAACCTTGATTTTTTATATGTTTGAAAATTTTTTATTTTTCTTTTTTCGAAGTCTTCTATTATTTTATTTCTTCTTAATGATACTGTTATGAAAAAGTCATCTCTTACTACTATCATTCCTAGTGGCATTGTTGTATATATTTGGTTTTCTTCATTCTTTTCTATTATTGGTACATCTACTACAAATAGAATTGTGTTATCATCTTCTTCTGTATCGATTCTTGCTTTTTCTTCAAAGTCTAAGGCATCTCTTATGAAGTCTTCTTGTATGTTTATACTTTCACATACTTTTTTTATTTCTATTTCCGATGGGTTTGTTAAACTTATCCAACTTCCTTTTTTAAATTCTTTAATTTCTTCAAAATTATTTGTTTCAATATCTGTATTGTATATTTTTAACATTTTATCACCCACCTTTTAAATTTACCATATTTTAATTTTAACCTTTTAGTTCTTTAATGTCAATACTTTTTATGTAAATTTCATTTTGGAGGTATTGACAATAATATATTAAAATAGTATAATACATTTTGTTAATGGGCCATTAGCTCAGTTGGTAGAGCAGCAGACTCTTAATCTGACGGTCGGAGGTTCGAACCCTCTATGGCTCACCATAAAAGTCTTATACGAATACTGTATAAGACTTTTTATTAATTATTATTTTTTTCTTTATCCAAAATTTTTTGTATATTTTCTTTTAATTCTATAAGATCATTTTCTATGACATACCATATACTTTTTAAACTTATTCCTTCATAATCGTGTACTATTCTATTTCTTAAACCTTTTATCATATTCCACTCTATATTATCATATTTATCCATAGTCTCTTTTGAAATATTTTTTACTAATTCTCCTATTTGACTTATTGCAAATATTGTAGCATCTACTGTTTTTTCGTCATCACAAAATTGTTTAAAATCATAGCCTTTTACATATTTGATTGCTTTATCTATATATTCTATCATTTTTGCGAAAGATACATATTCTTTATTTTTCATATACAACAACTCCTGTCTTTTTTATTTCTTCATCTATTTTTGAATTTTCTATGATTTCTGACTTTTCAAAAGCATCAATATTTTTATTGAATTCCTCTTCTATTTTAGTAATCAAGCTATACAATTTAAAACCCATTAATTGTTCTTTTGTATCTATTACTAAGTCTAAATCACTATTTGCTGTTGCTAAATTTTTTGCATATGAACCAAATAATATAACACTATATACAGGCATATTTTCTAATATTTTTTTTAAAATCTGTTTTATTTCATTTATTGTATATATTTTTTTAGTCATATCTATCCTCTCCTTGTTTATTATCTCTTTTTTGACTATTTCTATTATAGCAAATAATTTGTTTTTTTACAACAAATTAAATTATATAATTTCTATATGTTTTTGTGTCTTATAATATTTAAATTGAATATTATTAAATGATGCTATTTTAGTTTTTATAGCAAAACCGCATATAAAGAAAAATAGTTTGTTTTATCAAGTTTTGGTTATCTTAATTTTAATTTATTTTATCTATTTCTTTTTTTCTTTTTTTGTAATATAATGTTATCATAAAAAATATAATTATATTTTTTATGAATTATACTCTTTTGGAGAGTGATATTATGAAAAAAATTTTATTTAAGGGCTGTGGAACAGCCATCGCTACACCTTTTACTAAAGATGGTGTAAATTTGAAAGAATTTGAAAAATTAGTTGAATTTCAAATTCAGAATAGAGCAGACGCCATAATTGTATGTGGTACTACTGGAGAATCTTCAACTATGACTGAAGATGAAAAAAAGGCTTTAATAACTTCTGCAATTAAAACTGCCAATAAACGAGTTCCTATTATAGTAGGTACTGGTTCAAACAATACTAAACAGGCAATTAAGAATTCTATTATGGCAGAAGAGCTTGGTGCAGACGGATTATTGGTTGTTACTCCATATTATAACAAATGTACTCAGGCTGGACTAATTGAACATTATAAAGCTATTGCAAATTCTGTTTCTTTGCCTATTATTTTATATAGTGTTAAAAGCAGAACTGGTGTAAATATCGAACCTGAAACTTGTTTAGAATTGTCTAAAATAGAAAATATTGTAGCTATAAAAGAAGCTAGTGGTGATATTTCTCAAATTGCCGAAATTGCCAGATTATGTGGAGATAATTTGAATATTTATTCTGGCAATGATGACCAAACAGTTCCTATTTTATCTTTAGGCGGTATAGGTGTTATTTCTGTTCTTGCTAATATTAAACCTACACTTGTACATGATATGGTTTTTGATTATTTAAATCATATTCCTGAGGTAGCAACAGATTTACAATTAAAAGCTTTGCCTTTAATTAAGGCATTATTTTGCGAAACAAATCCTATACCTGTAAAGGCTGCTTTAAATATGATAGGTTATGATTTCGGTATTCCTAGATTACCTCTTACAGAAATGTCAGATAAAAATAAGGCAATTTTGAAAGATTTATTATCAAATACATGTACAGAATATTAAATTTATGTTTTAAAAAGAAAGGAATGAAATTTTTATGTTAAAAATATTATTAAGCGGTTGCAATGGTAAAATGGGGCACGTAATCGTTGATTTAGTTAGTAAGTCTGACAATTTTACTATTTGTTGTGGTTTTGACAAAGATATTTCTAATAATCTTGGCTTTCCTGTTTTTTCTGATGTAAAAGCTATAGATATAAAGCCTGATATAATTATAGATTTTAGCATTCCAATTGCTAGTTTAAACATATTAGATTTTGCAGTAAAGAATAACATACCTATTGTTATTGCTACTACTGGTTTTTCAAAAGAGCAAGAAGATATTATTGTAAATGCATCTAAACAGATTCCTGTTTTTAAGTCTGCAAATATGTCTTTTGATATTTGTATCATGAAAAAACTTGTTTCTTGGCTTGCTCCTATGCTTAAAAATACAGATATTGAAATCACAGAAACTCATCATAATAGAAAAATTGATAGCCCTAGTGGTACTGCTCAAATGCTTGCGGATTCTATTAATTCTGCTCTTGGTAATACTCATTATTGTAATTATGATAGGCATAGTAAACATGAGAAAAGAGATAAGAATGAAATTGGTATGAATTCTATTAGAGGAGGAAATATTGTTGGTGAGCATACCGTTCAGTTTTTTGGAGAGTTTGAAACTTTTGAGATTAAACATACTTCTTATTCAAGAAATGTTTTCGCAGAAGGTGCTTTAAAAGCTGCAGAATTTTTAGTAGATAAACCCGTTGGTTTTTATGATATGGATGATATCGTTAAAATTTAATTTTTCAACTGTAAAATATTAAAATATAAAGATTTTGAGATTAAAAAAGAACTCTTATTTGTTAACTTTGAAGTTAATAATAAGAGCTCTTTTTGACAAATATCTTAAGCTTTTGTTTTTATTGTTTTTCATTATTTGCATTTGCTGTATTTGTACTTGTTTGGCTTGTTGCTGAATTTTGCGTAGTTGTTGCTTTGTTTTCACTTGTTGTATTTTGTGTTAAATTATTTGCTGGAGTAGTAGTTTGTGTTGCTGTATTTTTATTTGTATTATTTGTTTTACTTCCTTTTGTACCTCTTACAATTATTCTTTGCATTGCATTATATGTATCTCTTGAAATAACCTCTCTTGAAACTACTTTTCCATTTAATCTTTTTACTAAATAAGTTTCTGTTTTTTGACCGTTTGAACCTTTTTGTTTTACTTGTTCTTTTCCTGATGCTAAATTTGGATCTTCTACATATTTAGTTGTATATGGAATTGTTGAGACTTTTTTTACTTCTAGGGAAACATCATATTCTACATCCTCTTTTATTCCATATATTGAAATTGTAGCAATTCCATTTTGTGCTGTAGCTATTATTTTTATTGGATATTTTCTCGTGTTTTTAAATCTAAAGTCTGTTGTTCCGTATACTACAGTTGCATCTTTTCCTGCTTCAACGTATGATGTAACAAATTGGTGATTTCTTCTTTCTACTATATCTAAGTTAGCATCTATTACTGCATTGTATAATGTAGATGAAATCTGACATATTCCTCCACCTAATCCATCTACAACTTGACCGTTTGAATATATTTTTGCATTTTTATATCCTGCTTCAATTGTTCTTGCTCCTAGTGTTTTATTATATGAAAAAGTTTCTCCTGCTAATACGACTTTATTGTTTAACTTTTGGCAAGCAATTCTAAGGTTTGTTGTTCTATCTGTATCTCTTACATCATATCTTGTTGTAAATGTGCCTAACTTATCTGGAAATGCTTCTGTTCCTATATCATTAGTTGTAACGGTTGGTTTTGTTATTGTTAATGTTATTACATATTCTTCTTTATCTTCTGATGCTAATAGAGCTTTGGCTTCTTCAACATTAAAGTCTACGCCTTCTACTTCTGGGTATATTGTAAATGGATTTTTTGTATAATATGCGTTTTGCATTTCTTTATATATCTCACTATGTATTTTGTCTATATCTATTGGTGCTGGGTCAGCATTTTTTACTGGTATATCTATATATTCGTCATTTACTTCTATACTAATTAGTCTATCTTTTACTTTACTTAATAAATTTTCTGTATCTATTTTTACTCCAGACTTTCCTTTTGTTATTACTAAATTTTCACCTTCAACATAATAACTTGATTCTACCATTACTCCTGGTATATTAGCACCTATGTCTTCAATTGTTTTTTTAGCTGTTTCTTCATTTAAATTCATATTTATATTTATATTCTTTTTGTTAAATAATGCTAATATTATATTAAAATTATTTACGAATATATTTCCATCTCTTCCAACTTTATATGCTTCATTTACACTACTGTCTATATCATAATTTGCTTCTATTAATGTTGGATTTATACTTGATTCGAATTCTTGATATTTTATTGGAATTTCTTTTTGCTTCTTTTCGTTATATATTACTTCTAATTTTCCTTTTGCTTCTTCTTGGGTTAAGCCTGATACATCAATCCCCTGTATTTTTACTCCACTTACGATTTTTGTATTGTTTATATTTATCAGAGCAAAAATTGTTGATAGAATTAATCCTATAATAATTATTGCTCCAATAATTATTAATGATATTATAATTTTTTTCTTTTTGCTTGATTTTCTCTTTGTTTTATTTTCCATGTTTTCTTCTATTTCTTGAATGTCTTTTTGCTCTTTTTTAGTTTTTACTTTTAATTGTTCAAATTTTTCATCTTTGTTTGTTTTTTTTGTTTCTTTAGAATCACTTTCTTTTACTGCTACATTTTGCTCTTCTTTTTTATTAATTTCTTCCATTTTTTCTCCCTCGTTCTATGTATTCTTTTTACTTCTATAAAATTTATTCTTCTTTTAATATAGTATCATAGTTTTATTCTTTTTACAATATTTTTATTTTTTATTTTCTTTAATAATTCTATTCCTTTTTTTGCCTTTTATTACAATGTTTTTTGAATCTTATTTTGTTGCTTTTCAACAAAAATTTACAAAATTTTTTATTTTTTTTATAAAAATACTTGAACATTGTCTTATTTAATATTATAATGTTTAAAGCAAAAGATAAAAGTAAGGAGAATTGACAATGGAATTAACAAAAAATATATTTTTTAACACAGATAAATTAATTGAAAATAGCAATGTAAAACTTTCTTACACAGGTAAGTTTTTTCAAGATGGTTCTTCAGAAGAAGTTTTTGTGCACTATGGATTTGGTAATAATTGGGATAATTTAAATGATATTAAAATGGAAAAAACCGAGCTAGGTTTTCAAGCAGAATTGACTTTAGGAGAAGGAGAAACTTTTAATTTTTGTTTTAGAAATAATAATAATGAATGGGATAATAACGATGGTAAAAATTATATTTTCCCTTTAGAAAAGATGCAAACTGAATTAATTGTTTTAGATGATGAGCCTCTTTCTTTAGGCAATGCAAAAAAGCTAAGAAAGTCTTATTTATGGAGCAAAAAAATTCGTTTAGCAGTTTATAAAATTATAACATACTTACCAAAATTAATTTCTGGTAATTATAAGAAAAAAGCAAAAAACGTTGAATAATAAATTAATACAACCTGTAATACCTAGTATTACAGGTTGTTTTGTGTTTGTATTTAAGTTATAACCCATCCGCCATTTATTGAAATTACTTGTCCTGTTGTAAAATTATCATTTATCAACCAATTTACACATTTGGAAATATCTTCTGGTTTGCCTATTCTTTCTAGTGGTATTTCCTCTTTTATCTTTTTTATATCATTTTCTGATAATTCTTTATTCATATCTGTATCAATGATTCCTGGTGCTATGGAATTTACTCTAATGTTTGATGGTCCTACTTCTTTTGCTAAAGCTTTTGTTAATCCATCCATTCCTGCTTTTGTAATCGAATATACTATCTCTTGAGTTGCTCCTACTATTCCCCAAACTGATGATATGTTTATTATACAACCACTTTTATTATGTATCATATTTGGCAATACTTCTTGACACATACAAAATGCTGAATATAGATTTGTATTTATCATTTCTTCCCACTCATTTTTTGTTACTTCTGTTATTAATTCATATTTGTCGATTCCTGCATTATTTATTAAAATATCTACTTTATTGTACTTTTCTAATGTGAATTGTACTATTTTCTTGCATTCTTCTTTTTCAGAAACATCTGCTTTGATAATGTCAATATGAATGTTATTTTGTTCTAATTCTTCTTTTAATATTCTTGCTTCTTTTTCTGATTTGTTATAGTTTGCTATAACTTGTATACCAGAAAGAGCTAATTGCTTTGCTATCTCTCTTCCAATTCCTTTTGATGCTCCTGTTACTATTGCTACTTTATTCATCTTTATCACCTTTTTTTATTTTAAAATATGTGTTATGTTAAAATGTTCATATATTAAAAAAAAAGCCAATAATCAAGCCAAGTTGCAAGACTAATGACCTTTTGGAGCCACTTCCCAGATTCGAACTGGGGACCCTCGCATTACAAGTGCGATGCTCTGGCCAGCTGAGCTAAAGTGGCAAAATTTGGTGACCCCGACGGGAATCGAACCCATGTCTCCGCCGTGAAAGGGCGATGTCTTAACCTCTTGACCACGGGGCCTTAAATACAAAGAACCAAATAATTACTCATTATTTAGTTCTTTTGGTGAGCTATCCGCGACTCGAACGCGGGACAACTTGATTAAAAGTCAAGTGCTCTACCACCTGAGCTAATAGCCCAAATTGTTTGCGATAATCACATCGCTTTTATATCTTACAATATTTTTTTTGAAAAGTCAATACATTTTGTCGATTTTTTATTGATTTTTTTCCAAAAAAGTAATTTATCTTAGTATTTTTATTAAATGCACTTATATTTTAAGAAAAGAAGTATTTTAAAACTGTCTTTTCTTAAAATATTTTTTACTTCTATGCGTTTAGTTTTGCGATAACTTCATCTACATCTATTCCATGTACATCACAAGCTTCTTCTATTGTTTCCATTTGTGATGCAGGGCATCCTACACAATGCATCCCTACTTCTAATAATATTTCTGCCTTTTCAGGTTCATTTTCTAAAATTTCTCCTATTGTTGTATCTTTATTATATTTCATAATTGACCTCCTCTTTTTATTTTTTTGCTTAATTTTTTTGATATTTAACTAAGCAAAAATATTTGTGTTATAAATTTTATCATATTTTTTAAAAAAAGTATAGACATTTCTTTAAAAATGTTGTATTATGTTAAACAATTCAGAATATCTCTGAATAATAAATTAAGGAAGGTGATTTTATCGAGACCTTAATTAATATTTATTTTATATTTTTTATTATACAACTTTTTATTACTTTATATTCTATTTATACGTTTTTTGATATCAAAATTTTTCATAATCAACAAGGTTCTAAATTAAAAATAAAAAAAGATTTTTTTGAATAGGAGGTGCATCATTTTAAAATTTAGGCTTATTTTTATATTATTATTTTTATTTACTACTTCTTTTTTTGCATATAATCTTTTTTCTCCAATTTATACATCTAATGAAATAATAATTACATTTGGTTTTCATCCTTTTGATATTTGTTCAAAGAATCCTGAACTTTGGACTTTGATAAAAATAATTTTTATTGCTACATTTATTTTTTCTAATTTTGTAATTTCTAATTTTATTTTTACAAGAATCATATCAAAACATTTTTCTAGTCCTGCAAAAAAGCATAAAAATTGGGAAAATAAAGCTTCTTTAAAAAATCCCTCTTCTTCCGATTTATTTTTAACAATAGGAAAAAATCAAAATAATGAATTAATTTTGATTCCCGAATATGGTCTTTATCAAAATTTTTTAATAACAGGTACTATCGGTTCTGGTAAAACTTCTTCTGCAATGTATCCTTTTACAAAACAACTGATAAGATATAATGCTGAACACCAAGATAAGAAAATTGGTATGTTGATTTTAGATGTTAAAGGTAATTATTGTTCACAGGTGAAATCTTTTGCAGAAGAGTATGGCATTTTGTCTGATCTAATAGTTATAGGTTTAGGCAATGATGTTTATTATAATCCTTTAGATAAACCTAATCTTAAGCCAATAGTTTTAGCTAACAGATTAAAAACGATTTTAACATTGTTTTCCGAAAACAATTCAGAATCGTATTGGTTAGACAAAGCAGAACAAATTTTGTCAGAATGTATTAAAATTTGTAGATTATATAATGATAACTATGTTACTTTTTCTGAACTTCATAAATTAATAACTATTCCAAATTATTTTTCAGAAAAAATTAAAATATTACGAGATCTTTTTATTTCTTCCTCTTTTAGTCAAAAAGATATTTATGAGTTAAATTGTAGTCTGGATTTTTTTCAAAAAGAATTTAATAACTTAGATCCCCGTACTAAAGGTATTTTAATTTCTGAAATTACTCGTATAACAAATACTTTTATTTCTGACTATGATGTTTATTCAACATTTTGTTCTGATAAATCTAAACTTTCTTTTAATGGTTTTTCTGATGTTATACAAAATGGGAAAATTGTTGTTCTAAATTTAAATATTGCAGAATATAGTTTGCTTTCTAAAATAATTGCTACTTATTTAAAATTAGATTTTCAGTCTGAAATTTTATCTTTTTTATCTAAGGGATTATCTAAAAGAACTGCTTTTATTTGTGATGAGTATGATAAGTATTGTACTAAAACAGATGCTGACTTTTTTTCTGTTAGCAGAGAAGCAAAATGTATAAATATTGTTAGTTCTCAAAGTTATTCTTCTTTAAAAAATGCTCTTCATGATGACTCCTGTGTGAAGGTTATTATTCAAAATTTAATTAACAAACTTTGGTTTCGAACTGATGATATTTTTACAATTGAAGAAGCTCAAAAACAATTAGGGAAAGAAGACAAAGAAAAAATTTCTAGAAGCATTTCGGAAAGTGCAAAAGAGACTAAGTTTAGTTACATAACTAATACTTTGAATTCTGAAAATTCAAATATTTCTGAAACTTTTAGCACTTTTACTCAAAATGATTTTATTTTCGATTCAAATTTTTTTACGCAAAATTTAAAAACTTTTGAAGCTCTTTCTTTTTTATCTGATGGAAATAAAATTATTACTCCTCAAAAAATAAAAATGTTTCCATATTTTAAATTTAAATAATTTATTTTTTATT
>CAWVFT010000040.1:0-4814 GCA_963928635.1 Bacillota bacterium
TGCAGATTAAAAGATGGTAGGGATTATAGTAATTTCGATTGGACTAGCTTATATGCAAATAATTTTTGAGAAAGGACTTGCATAAAAATTTAAACAGAGTTAATATCACACACCAAGTGGAGGTGATATTACTTTGGATAGGAAAAGAAGAAAGATGTTAGAAATAATATTTAAAGCAAGAGAGGAAAAATTGGCAAGTCTTACTGTTGAAGATAAAAATTACTTTAAAGTACACAACATTGATAGAAGTGCAAAACGTGATTCTTTAGAGGCAGAGTTAGAAAAAATGCCAAAAGACTTTAGACAGTTAAAAGAGACTATCAAAACAAAATTAGAGGACTATATAGAAACAGTTAATTGTGAAAGTTGGTACTTATGCAAAAAATATTATCTAGCAGGACTAAATGATGGAATCAATTTAAAAGAAGAAATTAAATAAGAATGAAAAGCAAGTATAGAATGAACTAAAATCAAAAAGTTAGACATTTTATGCTTGTTTTTTAGCAAAAAAAAGAGTCGTCTGATAGTCTACTCTAAAGAAAAAGAGTCCACCGCTAAAAGCCACGCTTTTAGGCAGTTATCGGGAGTCGAGTAGACTCCCTGATCCTGCAAAAAAAAATTTGAAATAGTAATATTGAATTTGTTGTAAAAATTTACTGTAACGTTTGTAAAAACTAATTTGTATTGATATAATATAAATTATAAAAAAAGAGAAAAGGAGTTACAGAAAATGTTAGATACTATAGTTTATTTAATTAGGCATGCTGAAACGGCCCAAGAAAACGGAATTAGAAATACAAAAGAAGATTCACAAATGATTAATGAAAAGGAAATTTTATCTGTATATGGAGAAGAACAATCTAAAAGACTAAGTGAAAATGAAGAATTAACTAATATTGATGCTATTTGGTCGAGTAGCTATACTAGAGCAAAAGCTACTGCTAAATATATTGCTAATTCCAATAAATTACCTATTAATTTAGATAGTAATTTAAGTGAAAGAAAACTAGGCAATTTAAAAGAACTTGGAGAATTTATGAAAGGTAAAAAAACAAGAGATCCTTCTCAAGAACAATTATTGGATAGAAATTTTAAAACTTCTGATGGAGAAAGTGCGGAAGAAACAAAAAAACGAATGACAGAGTTCTTCGATAGAATATTAAAAGAGTATGAAGGAAAGAAAATTGCTGTTGTAAGTCATCGGTGGCTCAATAAAATTTTTCCTATTAAACTGGTGTGAAGTAAATGAAGATGTAAGATTAGTATATAATAATACAGTTTTAGATATAACATCTCCTTGTTTACTAAAAATGACTTTTAGAAAAGAAAAATTAGTCGATTTAGAACAAATAAAATAGTAAAATGAATGAATTTGTTAATTACTCTAAAATTGATTATACAATATTAAATGGCTGTTTACTGATATTTAAATAAAAAACAAAAATTATGGAAATTATTGACAAAATAAGTAGATTATAGTATACTCTTAAAAAGTAAAAGAGAGAGTAAGGAGTAAAATGGAAAAAACAAGAGGATGTACTAATTTAATAATTATCGGAAACACAGCCTATGATACTAAAGAATATGTAATTGATAATGCAGTAAGAGAAAGAGATGTTGGTGGAGCTTGCCTATATTCTGCAATTCCAGCAAGTATATTTTTTAATGTAGGTATAGTAACTAAAATAGGTAATGACTTTGATATAAACTTATTAAAAGCTTTTAATTTAAATATATCAGGATTACAGGCAATAAACACTAAAACAACACATTTTTATACTAAATTTTTTAGTAAAGATGGACAAGATTCAACTACATATGGAGAAGTTGAAAACAAAATGATAATTAGTTTTAAAGACATTCCTGAGAATTTTTTGGCAGCAAAGTTTATACATTTCACCACAAGTGATCCCAAATATTTATTAGAAATGATAAAACAGGTAAAACAAAATTCAAATGCAATATTAAGTGTTGATACAAATAATTGGTTTTCAAGAATGAAGGAAACTAAAGAAATTTTTGATATAGTTGATATTGCATTTATTGATAAAGAATTTAAAGAGTTATTAAATTGTAAAGCTAAAACAAAAATAATTAAACTAGGAGAAGAAGGGTGCATATATAAAGCAAAAAATAAAGAGTTTTACCAACCAGCAGTTGTAAAGAAAAATGTTGTAGATAAATTAGGAGCAGGAGATTGCTTAAATGGTGTGTTTATGAATTTGATTGCCAATGGTTTTAGCGAAGAATATGCATTAAAGAAAGCTGTAGAGGTCGCAACACTATCAATAGATGATTACGGAATATTGAAGTTAAAAGATAAAATGGTTAAAAAGGAAGGTGTATTTGAAAGATAAATGTTTAATTATGAATTGATGAAATCGATGAAAATAATTGACACTAATGATAATTCAGAAGAATTCATAAGAAAAATAATATCAAAGTTAAAGGAATTAGAATTAAAGCATGATAGAAGAAATACTACTTATTTAGAAAATATAGAAAGATTAATAATAGAAAATAAAATCGTATTAGGAACGCCAATATTAAAGAATTTACTGGATGACAACGAGCCTGTAAGTTCTTGTACAATAGTACCAGTAGATTTAAGAAAAGATATAAATAATCTTAAGGCTATTTTAGAACCTTATGCTGCTACCACAATGGGGTCTGGATATGACCTTAACCTAGTAGATGATCCATGTGACACAATAGAAAAAATTAATTCGGTAATACATGATTTGATTCAAATTTATCCAAATAGATTGTCAGCAATGGGAACATTAGATGTTAATTCTCCACATATATTGGATTTCATTGATTTAAAGAAGAAAAGAGATTTTAACACATGTCATTATAATATATCTATAAAAATACCAGATGTTTTTTTTGATGGAGAAAAAGAATATGAGGTTCTTAAAAATGGAGTAAAAGTAAGGTTAACAAATCTAGAAATTCTAAGAAAGATCTCAGAAACAATACATTATTGTGCAGAACCAGGAATAATTTTTGTGGATAGGTTCAACCAAACTAATCCTTTACCACAAAAGCAATATGAATACAAAAGTGTTGCTCCATGTGCAGAGATAGCTATGTCAGAAGGGGAAGTATGCCAATTCTCATATATTAATTTAGCTAAAACGATAGATGAAAATGGAAATATAGACAAAGAAGAATTGAAATTATCAGTTCAAGTAATTACAAGAATGTTAGACAATTTATGTGATATATCTATAATAAATGCAAAATCTAACCCAGAAATAATTGAAGATAAAAGGAGAATTGGTGTCGGAGTTTGTGGCTTTGCTGACATGTTAGCTAAACTTAAACTTCCATATGATTCCATAGAAACAAGAGAATTAACTAAAAATTTATTTACATTTATTAATTTCTATAGCAAAGTGGAATCTGTAAACTTATCAAGGGAAAGAGGTAGTTTTAGAAAATATAATGATAGCTTATGTGGCCAAGAAAATTGGTACAATCGTTTTAGAAACAACAAAAACGAATGGGTTAGCGATATAGATTGGCAAGCATTAATAAATGGAATTCAAAAATATGGGATTAGAAATTCTTCGACTACTGCTGTTCCACCTACAGGAAGATCAGCAAGTATAGTTAATGCTTCATATAGCATAGAACCATATTTTACACTTTATGATTCATCATCACCAACAGGATTAAATCCTATATTTATTGATTATATAAGAAATAGGTATTCTAATAATGAGCAAGAAGAGATTATAAAAACAGTTTTAAAAACTGGAGATTGTTCACAATTAGATGATAGATTCAAAGAGGTGAAAGAAATTTATAAAACAGCAAGAGAAATAAATGCAAAAGATCATATAGAAGTAATGGCTATTATAAACAGCCGTATAGATGAATCTATTTCCAAAACAGTTAATTTACCCAACAAGACTTCAGTAGAACAAATTCAGAATTATATATTACAAGCATATAATAAAGGATTAAATGGAATTACTTTTTTTAGAGATAGATGCTTAGAGGAAAGAAATATAGATATGGAAGAAAAGGAAAGATAAAAAGAAATGAAAGAGTTAACAGAGAAAGATTTAGAAAATATAAAAAAATTACACAGTATATATTCACAGAATATGCCAAATTTTATGAATGAAATTATTCAGACAAAAGAGATGAAAAGGTTAAAATATGTTGGACAAAACTGTGGTAGAGACTATATATCAAATAAACTACAGACTTTCGAATATAATTATTCAAGATTCGAACATTCGATTGGTGTAGGGTTAATAGTATGGAATTTTACCAATGACATAAAACAATCTATAGCTGGTTTGTTACATGACATAGCTACTCCTACTTTTTCACATGTAATTGATTATTATAATAATGATGCAGAGACACAGACAAGCACAGAGAGTGCTACAGAAGAAATTATAAGAGAATCAAAAGAAATAAATGATATATTAAAAAAGTATAATATAAAAGTAGAAGAAGTATCAGATTATGCAATATATCCAATCGCAGATAATGATATGCCACAATTATCATCAGATAGATTGGAATATAATTTATATACAGGGACAGCTAGAGGAATTCTTACTTGGAAAGAAGCAGATAAAATATATAAAGATATATCAGTAACAAAAAACGAATATGGATTAGATGAAATGTGCTTTCAAGATATAGAGTTAGCTAAGAAAATGACAAAAGTTGTTTTAGATAATGGAAAATTTATGAGTGGTGGAGTATCTACTATAACAAATAATTTTTTATCAGATATTTTAAGAATGTCGGTGGATGAGAGAATATTAGAACCTAGGATGTTTATG
>CAWVFT010000041.1:0-2629 GCA_963928635.1 Bacillota bacterium
TCCTCATTCTTTTTTAGTGTAAATCCCTTATCTTTATCAATTTTCATTCTGTCATAGCCATAAGGAGCAACACTACCTACATATTTACCCTCTTTAACAGATGCAACCCTACCTCTTTGTAATCTTCTATTAATTACTTTGTATTCTCTTCTCGACATAAATAATCCAAATTCAAAATATTCTTCATCAAATTCATCATTAGGATCATATATCTTGATAGGAGTAATTATCTTAGTATCAGAAAATTTAAAACTCTTTGCTACTCTTCCTTGATCCATTGTATCGCCACGAGCAAGTCTTTCTACTTCTACAACTAAAACACCTTTCCATCTTCCAGATTCGACATCTCTTAGTAGTTCTTGAACAATTGGTCTTGATTCAATACTTTCTCCACTTACAATTTCACGATAAATTTTACCAATAGAAAAGCCATATCTTCTGGCTAACTCTATCAACATCTTTTCGTGTCTTGCTAGAGTTTCGCCTTCTCCTTTTGCTTCGGCTTCTAAATCTGCTCTTGATTTTCTTAAATACAAAGCATATTCTCCATTAACCATGTCTATGATTACATCGTTAGAACACCCTATATGTATATTATTCAAGAGACCTCCTTTCTCCGAATATTGCTTTTCTATCAACATATGTTATTTTAACACGTTGTAGCAATATTTTCAATTATTCGTTATTATTTTTCAATAAATTTATAATTAAACTTATTATTATTTCTTTAGCCTTATTTTTTTCATCTGTATTTATATAATCATCGTGTATCCTTATCATTGTATTATCATTTTTGTATTCTTTTACAACACTCATATAAATATCCTCTTTACTATTTTTATTAAATACTATGCAGATATCCTTAGTAAAATTCTTTAAGATGTTTGTTTTCATTTACTTAACTTTTTGCTAACACTTTTTTAGATTGATGAAATTAATGAGCTGTTTTTCTCATTTTTTCTTTGTATTTTTGAGGTTTTATTGTTCACTTTTTAAAGTTATTAATTCTTTTTCTTTGTATCTTTTGTATATTTTTCTTTTTCAAATTCTTGATTAATTTTAGATACATTTTTTCAACTCCTTTCATTAATTAAGGTCTTGAGTTTTTATCTAAAATCGGACAAATTTGAAAAAGTTTTTAATTTTTTTCTATTATAATGTATCTTCTTATTAAGATTTTAAAACTATATTTTATTTTTTATGTCATCTTTTAGGTGACTCATATGTTTTTTTAAACTTTGACATAAAATTCTTAAAGAAACTAATATGATTTTTAATAGTTATTTAAACTGTGGCTTATAAAAAATAATTGAAGATGTACAGCAAATTCTGTAAAATGTTTTGAATTGATTTTTATATATAAGACTTTAAACATTGATTATAATGAGTAAATACTCTATTAAATAACAAATTTTGAATCCTTAAAATTTGTACTTATTTCATTAACTCTTTGACTTTCCATAAATAAGTGTTCAATGAATTTTAAATATTAAGAAAGGCATATTGACTTTTCCTAATCTAAACAGCAAAATGCTGGAGAGTTCATTCGTCCTCTTCAGCATTTTGGCGTTTAGATAAAATATCTGTTTTTTTCTCTAAATTCCATGTTCTAACATTTTCAAGAATTCGTTATGTTTAATGTTTTCTAATCCTCTTTTTAAGAGAACATTATATGCTCTTGAATCAAATAAGTACGCATACTTTTCTTCTGATTTTTTTTGACCTTTGGTCTTTGGTCTTTGAAGTTCGTCATCCTCCATTTCATCATCAAGTATTCCAAATCTTTTATAACTTTCTAGTGGATCATCATATCTAATTTGTCTTGCTTGAGTTCTTGAACCTTTAACTTTAGCATCATTCCTAATTAAATCTTGAACTAATTGTGATAATTGCATATTAGTTAATTCATATACATTTTTATCACCAATAGTTTTACTGGTAAAATTCCTAAATGCCTGTGTTTGTAAATTTTTATACTTATTTATGTTATACACTTTTCCCTGTGCTAACATCATTTGATAGATTCTATTTATAGCTGGTAAATTTCCTTTTTTATCAGTCAATATTTCAGCCATAATCCTATCAACAGTTGTTTTCTTTCTTTTGGGTGTTAAATTTACAACTAATGATGTAACAGCAGGTTCGGGAAAAAATGCTTCACTAGGAATTACCGTATCAATTTCAAGATTTAAGAAAGTATGGCATATTGCTCCCATTAATCCAAATTCTTGATTACAATGTTTACTATTTCCTTCAATAATTTGAACTGGTGCTACCATTTTTCTTACTGAATTTTGAGATAATACTAAAGTAATACTTTTTACATTAGAACTTTTTGGATCTTTTTCTGTATGACCTAGTGTTCCTGTCCGAGCCAAATTGATTAAAAATGGTTCTGTTATTGTATAAGGTAAATTTGCCACAATTCTGTCAAATGAATAAAAGTCAAACTGTAAAGCATCTCCTTCTACTACTTCTACATTGCTATTTGTTGAGAATTTTTCTCTCAACAATTTTGCATAGTAAGGATCTTTTTCAATTACTGTAATATGATTGTTTCCACTTGTCAGATATTTTGTTAATGCTCCTGCTCCTCCACCTACTTCTACAATAGTTTCCCCTTCTTTAA
>CAWVFT010000042.1:0-43241 GCA_963928635.1 Bacillota bacterium
TTAATGTATATTATTGTTTTTTCTTTTATAATGAGCTTTGTTATTATAACGAATTTAATTTCATCTTTTTCTTCTATGTCAATAAAAACAACTGTTATAGGTGCTATAGATGAAAATTATTTAGCGAGTGGGGAAGTAATTAATAAAAGTTTAAGTGACTATAATTTAACTAAAATGATAAAAATAGAAGGAAATGAAGAAGAAGGGTATTACTTTACTTTTCCAGAAGAAGAAGTAAAAAATATTTTGGACGTTACTTTATTTGAGGAGGATGTTAGGTATAGAGATTGGGGAACAAATGAAATAGATGCATTAATGGATTTTATAAAAGCAGAGATATTTACAGGATTACCAAATATAAGTAAAAACCCAGAGGGTACTAAAACAGAAGGAGATAAAATACAAGGAGCTGTTAAATTTAAAAGGCAAACATTTAATAAAGAAATAGGAGATTACGAAAAAGAAGTTGTAGAAGACGATTTAACAGAAGCAGACACATCTCAACATATTGTAGTAATTGATGCAGGACATGGAAATATAGAAGATGGACAAGTTACAGATAATTATGAAAATGTAGCAGAGTCAGAAGAAGAACTAAACGAAGGAAAAGCTAAATATACAAAAGGAAATTCAGGAGAAGATTCAGAAGGAAATGAGTACCAAGAATGGGAATTAAATCAAAAAGTTGTAGACTTAGTAATACAAAAATTATCAGAATATCCTAATATAAAAGTAATACAAACAGGAAAAGACCAACCGGATTTTAAAAGATTACAAATGGCAAAAGATGCAGGAGCAGAAGCATATATAAGTGTGCACTTTAACAATAAAAATGAAAATAGAGGGACAAGTGTATGGATAAGCGCAACAAAAATCGAAGAGGATGGAGAAATAATAGATTTAGGAGATAATACAGCATCAGAAGAATTAGGAACAATTTTGTTGAGTTCTATCTCTGGTCAGATGAATATGGGATTACAGACAGGCAGAGTAATGAAATACTACGAAGAGGTAAAATCAACTTTAAAGACATCAGAAGAATGTGGTATTCCTAATGTATATGTCTTTGGAAACAATATGGATACAGATGTTATAGATGAATTACTAGCAGACAACGAAGAAGGACTAAAAGACTACGCACAGGGAATTGCAAATGGAATAGCGGAATATTTTGATGCAGGAAATAATAAAATTGAAACAGGAGAAGTAGAAGAAGAAATAAACGATAGATTTTTAACATATACCTCTCCAGAAAATTTTGATAATTTACTGAATAGTGGAAATGAAGAAGTATTGGAGCACTTTACTTTAGACGATGATATGAAAATGATAGTAGCAACATGGACATATTCAAAAGATACAGGAGTTGTATTTACAAAAGCACCGGCCAATGAATATACAACTAAAATAAAATCATACATAATGCCATATCAATATCCTTTAGCATATATGCAAGATACAGGTTCGATAGCATTTGCAAAAGATTTGGCAAGATTATCATTGGATAGCGATTTAATAATGACAGTCTTTGACAATATAACAGTAAATGTGCATAAAGTAATTACAACAGAAACCACTGAACAAAGAACACACAACTGGACGGAAGAAAGAAAAGTTAATGAAAACGGTTCTTTTGTAAGTAACGTGATAGAAGATTCATATAGTGATATAGAATCAATAGAACATGACCCAACTGAACAACTATCATCTAAAGAAACTTCAACGATAATATTAGAATTAACACATGCAGATGCATGGTGTGCAGATTATGAAAAATTTTTTATAGATCAAAGAGATGACACAAAATTTGTTCCAGAAGGAGATCCTCAGATAACAACAGGAGAATGGGTATATGGAGAAATAAATACAAATATTTCAGAGTCTGCCGGAGAAGGAAAACAACAGATATATAATACACGAACAGCCGAAAGAACGATAACAAAAGTAGAAAATCAAAATAGAACAGTAACATATCAATTTAAAGAAAATCCTAATAGAGAACCAGTTTTATCAGGAAACACAAAAAAGTTTGTAAATCTACTAAAAGAATATACATCAACAGCATTAACAAATATAGATTCTGATAAAGGACAAGGATTGGTTACTATTCTTTCAAGTAGTTCAGCAACAGCAAATACGGTCGAATTAACCAAATGGTTATTACAGGAAACAACAAAATCGATATATTTTGATTTAGTAAAATATGAATTTGATCAATTCGATCCAGATAATTTTAATTCTGTTTCTTCAGGAATGTCAAGTGAAGATATGTTATTAGATTATTTAAAAGCCTGGGAAAACGGAACATTATGGGATTATGAGCAAGGGAAAATATCATATTCTAGCTATGTTTCAAAATATATAACAGAAGATAAAAAACAGTATATTTGTTTTACAGATGGAGATGGGCGATTAAATTTTGGATATGGTATGTGTCATTATTATAGCGGACATTTTAATCATGTGGACTTATATGCAAGCTTAGGAATAGATATAACTCAATATAATCAAGTAGGAATGACTATAGATGTAGAGACTGTAGATAAAGCTAAATTAAGTTTTATAGAGGGCGTTAGACAAAGTGTTAATCAAAGATTATCAAATGCAGGAATAAGCTTAGAAAACTATCAAATAGATTCTTTAATAGCAATAGCATATCAATGGGGAGATCATATTATAAATGATTTTATAACTGCATATCAACAATATGGAAATACAGAAGAATTAAGATATAATTTTGCAAACGGAAATGACTCTAGGGACAAACCATTTCTAAATGGTGATGGATCAACAGGTTCTGAATATGAAGTTCAAAGGGGTAATGCAAACTGGACATTATTTCACGAAGGAAGATATATACTTCCAGATGGAAGCGAATTAAATCCTTCTAATTATGTATCAACTGGAGGAGATATTGGTCAACTAGTAGAACAAAATCAAAACGGAATATATGGAACATATACAGCTACTAACGGAAAAACTTTTGTGGAATATAGACAGTGTTCAGGTCCTTGGGGAACACCTCCATGGGCGGGAGTACCATATTGGGATGGGACAATTTCAAGTTCTGGTTGTGGACCAACATCTGCAGCAATAGCTTTAACAGGATATGGGTTAAATGTTACTCCAGCTGATACAGCGAATGCTATATCAAACTATTTTGGTGCTGGCACATGGACAGATCCAGATACGCTGACCTGGGTAGTAAACAATTTTGGGGTTAATGCACACACAGATGGATGGGGAAATGTTACAGCAGATAAAATAGCAAATAATTTAAAACAAGGTAGACCGGTTTTAATATCTGTTGGAACCAGTCCAGATACAATGTTTACATCTGGTGGACATCTAATGGCTTTAGTGGATATAGATAATAGCAATAATGTATATGTTTCTAACCCTTCGACAACGGCTCATGGCTGGATACCACTAAGTACGGTAATACAGTATTGCAGTTATAAATGGGCAGTATATTTTGATGAGTAGGAGGAACATAAGCTTATGGATAAGGTCAAAAAAAACATTTTAATTACAATGATAATAATAGTTATTATTATTATCATTTTGATAGCAATATTAATGTTACAGCAAAAAGAGGATAAAAATAAAAGTGCAAGTGATATCCAAAAAATTGTTACAAATACGAATTTTTTAGATGTTACAGATAAAAATATATTTTATCAGGCAGAAGAATGTATAAAAGAATACTATAAATATTTAAATATTAATGATTATGAACAGGAAGAGTATATACCTGGTACAGAACAACCTTTTGCTCAACAAAAAGATATATTTAATGAAGAAGATAAAAATAAAGCTATATTAAATTTATTAGCTTCTAAATACAAGGAAGAAAATAAAATAGATATTAATAATATAACCCAATTTACAAAGCCAATAAATACAGACGAAGAATTTTATAGAGCAGTTAGTCAAAAAATAGCAACAGGGGCTGAAACAAGTACTATATATGTTAAAGGTGAAATACTTAATATAAATACTTATGAAATAGTGTCCGAAATATATTATATAGTTTATATAGATTATAATACATCTGCTTTTAGTATATATCCAATAACCGAAAAAGATCTTGATTTAGGACAATATATAAATGATAATAAAATAGTTAGTAATAATAACAATTATGTTGGAACATTAAAATTATCAGACGAAGACATAGCGTTTAAATATTTTTCGGATTTTAAAAATAGCGCTATGAAAAAGACAGAATATGCATTTTCTAAACTAGATGAACAGTATAGACAAGATAGATTTTCGAATGATAAGACACAATTTGATTTATATATCGAAAAAAATGCTAACGAACTTAGAGGAATCTCATTAAATCAATATTCAATAAATACATATGATGATTACACAGAATATGTTTGTAAGGATAAATACGAAAATTATTATATATTTAAGGTAACAGATTTTACAGAGTATACTGTATTATTAGATACTTATACGGAAATGACAGATAATTTTAAAGGTGCATATGATAAAACAGACGTGCAAGGGAAAACAATGTTAAATTGTGATAAATGGATACAAATGTTAAATAATAGAGATTATACGTCAGCATATAATGTATTGGATGAAACATTTAGAAACAACAATTTTGGCTCAGTAGATAATTTTGAAAATTATATGAGACAAAATTATGGAGAACATTACGATGTGGAATTTGGCGATTTTTCAAATGAAGGAAATACATATATTCAAACACTTACTTTAACTACTATTTCTGGAAGTGGAGAAAATAAAGAAATAACAATCATTATGAGATTAAATGAAAATTATGGATTTACGATGTCTTTTGTAGTTTAAAATGAATTTTATATAATATGAATTATGGCAACTAAATTGACATAAAAATCCAAAAATAGTATAATGGAAATAATAATTTGTATAGGAGGATTTTATATGTTTTTTCAAATTATCTGGTGTGTGCTCTTTTTTGGGGTGCTTGTAATTTTTGGTATTGGAGCATTCCAGGAGATGCGGGAAAAAAATTATTTGAATGCTGCAGGTATTGTGATTATAGCAATAATTATTTTAGCATTATTAAAGTCCTGTGCCTAACCTCAAAGGAGTAGCTTTGTTGCTACTCCTTAACTCTTTTTATCTATTAGGAAAGTCATACTAACTTTCTAATAGATAAAAAATATTGAACACAAATTATTTAGTTGCAATTTTTTCTTTTTGAATTTGTATTTCCTCAGAATTTATATTTTCTTTTCCCAAAGCTTTAATTTCATTCTGTTTAGTCTTCAAATTATCCTTTGCAACAGTCATAAGTAGTTTAATACGGTTAGTTTGATTAGATTCACTAGCACCTGGGTCATAATCAACAGGTGAGATATTAGCTTCTGGAAATTTTTCTCTAATTGTTTTAATAACACCTTTACCAACAACATGGTTAGGTAAGCAAGCAAAAGGTTGAACACAAACAATATTTGGAATATCATGTTCAATATATTCTATCATTTCAGCAGTTAAGAACCAACCCTCACCTGTTTGGTTACCAATAGATAAAACATCTTTAACCTTATCTTCTAAGTGCCAAATATCACAAGGTGGAAGGTATCCTTTTTTAGAACTTGCCAAGGCGGTTTTCAAATCTTTTTCTAATAAATCAATTAAATTAATTGCTATTTTACTAATTTTTGAAGATGTTTTGTTAGTATTTAATAATTTATTAAAAGTAATTTTATGTGTAGCCATGAATTTAACAAATCCCATAAAGTCTGGTAATATAACTTCTGCACCTTCTTTTTCTAGTAAATCTGCTACAAAATTATTTCCAAAAGGATGATACTTAATTAAAACTTCTCCAACAATTCCTACTTTAGGTTTTTCAATAGAAGTATCTAATTCTATTTTTTCAAAATCATTTACAATATCGTAAATACTTTGTTTAAATTGCTTACTATTTCCTTTTGTTAAAATTTCTTTACATTTTACCATCCAAGTATCAAATAGTTTCTTAGTTTCACCTTTATTTACTTCATAAGCTCTATTTTTAGTAAGCATTTTTTGTAATAAGTCACCATATATTATACATTTAATAAGTTGGTCTAATAATTTTGGTGTTAGCTTAAATCCAGGCATTTTTTCCATTCCAACAACATTAAATGAAATAACAGGGATGTTTTCAAAACCAGCGTCTTTTAGGGCTTTTCTAATAAATCCAATATAATTTGTAGCTCTACATCCACCACCAGTTTGAGACATAATCAAAGCAGTCTTATTTAAGTCATATTCACCAGACTGTAAAGCTTCAATCATTTGTCCTGTAACTAATATAGATGGATAACAAGCATCATTATTAACATATTTTAAACCTGTTTCTACTGTGTGTGGAGTGCAGTCTCTTAATAATTTTACATTATATCCGCAAGATTTAACAGCAGATTCTAGTAACTCGAAATGTATTGGTGCCATTTGAGGAATAAGTATTGTGTAACCTTCGTCTTTCATTTCTTTTGTAAATATCTTTTTGTTTATATCATAATCTCCACTAGCTTTTTGATTTTGTTTTTCTTCTAAACGCTTATTCATACTAGCAAGTAATGAACGGATACGAATTCTAACAGCACCTAGGTTATTTACTTCATCTATTTTAATTAAAGTATACATTTTGTTGTAACTTGAAAGAATTTCTTCAACCTGATCTGTTGTTACAGCATCAACACCGCAACCAAAAGAATTTAGTTGAACTAATTCTAAATTATCATGTTTTCCAACAAAGTCTGCAGCTGCATAAAGCCTTGCATGGAATACCCATTGATCAACAACACGAATAGGTCTTTTTACTTCAGTTTTATCAGAAATACTATCTTCTGTTAAAACACATAAACCAAGAGAAGTAATTAAAGTATCTATACCGTGATTAATTTCTGGGTCTACATGATAAGGACGACCTGCTAAAACTATTCCTTTTAAATTATTTTCTTCTATGTATTTAACAGTTTCTGTACCTTTTTGTCTAATATCATTTTTGCATTTTTGATATTCTTCTTCAGCTTTTTTAGCAGCTTCTGTTAATTCTTTTTTAGTAAAATTGTATTCTTTAAATTCAGGCAATTCCAATATCTTTTTAACTAAGTTCTTAGTATCAAAAGGTAAGAATGGATTTATGAATTTTACGCTAGGGTCTTTTAAACCTTCAACATTATTTTTCAAAACTTCTGAATATGATATAACAATAGGGCAGTTATAATGATTATCAGCTTTTTCATATTCTTTCCTAGAATAAGGCATACAAGGATAGAAAATTGTTTTAATTCCTTGTTCTAAAAGACTTTCTATATGTCCATGAGAAAGTTTTGCAGGGTAGCAAACTGACTCAGAAGGCATAGATTCCATACCTTTTTCATAAGTTGCTCTTGTACTTTTTTCAGATATAATTACTCTAAATCCTAAGTTAGTTAAAAATGTGAACCAGAAAGGATAATCTTCGTACATGTTTAATACTCTAGGGATTCCTATTGTTCCTCTTTTAGCTTCTTTTTCGTCTAAAGGCGTATAATCAAAAAGTCTGTTGTATTTATATTGTATTAAATTAGGCAAATTTTTTGCTTTAGAAGAAATACCTGCACCTCTTTCACATCTATTACCAGATACATGTATTGCACCATTGCTGAATTTATTAATAGTTAATTTACAATGATTTTCACAATTATTACATCTAGTATGAGTAACTTTAATTTCTAGTTTATCTAATTCATCAGTTTTTAATATTTTAGATTTATATTCCATATCAAAATTAGCTTCATATTGTTGTTTAGAAAGTAAAGCCATTCCGTAAGCACCCATTAGACCTGCAATATCTGGTCTTACAACATCTTTGCCGACAATTTTTTCAAAAGCTCTTAAAACAGCATCGTTGTAGAAAGTACCACCTTGTACAACAATGTGATTACCTAAAGTTGATACATCTCTTACTTTCATAACTTTTTGAATAGCATTTTTAATTACTGAATATGATAAACCACTAGAAATATCACCAACAGTATATCCTTCTTTTTGAGCTTGTTTAATTTTAGAGTTCATAAAAACAGTACATCTTGAACCTAGGTCAACAGGTCTTTTTGCTTCAATTGCTTCTTTTACAAATTCAGAAATATCTAAATTTAAGCTTTTTGCAAAAGTTTCAATAAAAGAACCACAACCTGAAGAACAAGCTTCATTTAACATTATATTGTCAATTGCACCATTTTTCATTTTTATATATTTCATATCTTGACCACCAATGTCAATTATGGCAGTAACATCTGGCTCAAATTCTTTTGCAGCAGTGAAATGTGCAATTGTTTCAATTTCATTTAAATCAACATTTAAAGCAGTTTGTATTAAACTTTCTCCATAACCTGTAACACCGCTATATCTTAAAACAACTCCTTCTGGAAGTTCAGAATATAACTTTTTAAGCATATTCATAACACTTTTTAAAGGATTACCTTCATTACTTCCATAAAGGGAATATAGAAGGTTTCCATCTCTGTCAATTAAAACTATTTTAGTAGTTGTAGAACCAGCATCTATACCTAAGAAACAGTCTCCTTTATATGATGCTAAATCTTTCTTAGTAACTTTTGCTTTTTCATGTCTTTCTTTAAATTCTTTATATTCTTCTTTATTTTTAAATAGAGGCTCTAAAGGGTGAGAGGTATTATCTTTAGAAACCCTTAGATTTTCTATTTTCTTTTCTAATTCTTCTGGTGTTATAGATGCAGTATTTAAAGAATCAAGGGCAGCCCCTTTTGCAACTAAAAGATGAGCTTCTTCTGGTACAATAGTTTGTTCTTTAGTTAAACCAAGAGTCTCAACAAATCTTTTTCTAAGTTCTGACAAGTAGTTTAAAGGTCCACCTAAGAAAGCAACAGTACCTCTAATCGGACGTCCACAAGCTAAACCACTTATAGTTTGGTTTACAACAGCCTGAAGGATAGATACTGCAATATCTTCTTTAGCAGCACCTTCATTAATTAAAGGTTGTACATCAGTTTTAGCAAAAACACCACATCTAGAAGCAATTGGGTATATAGTAGTGTAATTTTTTGCTAATTCATTTAAACCTGCTGTATCTGTATGTAATAAAGAAGCCATTTGGTCTAAAAATGCTCCTGTACCACCAGCACAAGTACCATTCATACGTTGTTCAATTGACTGGTCGAAATAAATAATTTTTGCGTCTTCTCCACCAAGTTCTATAACAACATCAGTTTGAGGTATGTATTTTTCAACAGCTCTCTTGCAAGAAACAACCTCTTGGATAAATTCAACTCCTAAGAATTTACTTGCAGACATAGCTCCAGAACCAGTTAATGCAATTGTATAACTATTTTCCGGAAAAGTTTTAATTAAATTTTCTAAAACTTGGCAAAGAGTATTTTTCGTATCTGAAAAATGTCTTTGATAATTTTTATATATTGTGTTCAAATTAGAGTCCATAACTACTATTTTTACTGTAGTAGACCCAACATCTAATCCTACATGTAAAATTTTATTATTTTCCATCAAAAAACTTCCTTTCTGAATATATTAAATATCTATTCAAACACTTTAATTTTATACGGAAAATGCCATTTTGTCAAATGGAAACAACTGGGAAATTTCAGTTCTAAAAAGGACAAAGAGATAATAGAATAGTAAAAAAGCGTAGGAGGCATATTATGAAAAATAAGAAGATTTTAACAATTTTTATTATTTTATTGATAATTATAGCAATAGCGGGTTATTTTGTAATAAAATATGTTAGAGAAAAATATCAAGGCGAAGATATTCAAGAATATACACCAGAAGAAGAAATTACAGATGAACAAATGAGGCAAACTATAGTAAGTCTATATTTTTTAGATAGCCAAACAAACGAAATAGCACCAGAAGCTAGAATGATAGATATTAAAGAAATATTAGAAAAGCCTTACGAAAAGTTAGTTACATTGTTAATAGAAGGACCTAAAAATGAGAGATTAACTAAAATAATACCAGAAGGTACAAAATTATTGGGAGTAAGTCTAGAGAAAAATAATTTAACGATTAATTTTTCGAACGAGTTTTTAAATTATGATAGTAATGCTCCTACGGCGAAGGCTAATTTGATAAATAGTATAGTAAATACAGTAACAGAATTAACAGAAGTAAATAGTGTAAAATTTTTAATAGAAGGAAAAGAAAACGAAGAATTTAAAGATAATTATGTGAGAAACACAGTAGATAACTAGTAATTTTATTGTTAAAAGAAATTAAATTTAATGCTTAAAAAATTTGTAGAGTTTAATACCTTTAAAAATCTTGTTAAAATTGCATAAAAAATATTCTACTTCTTGAAGAGATTTAATAGTGTTATTTTTACAGCATGAAAAATTTAATTTCTTTTTATTATTTTTTTCGAATTTTCCCATAAGAATGTCCTCCAGAAATATAATTGCATAATAAAAATTTTTTCAATTTGGGAGTTATATATAACTTCCAAATTGGTCAATATGTATTTGCAAAAATCCCTTTTTTGTAATATAATATGATGTAAATTTAAAAAGTTGAATGGAGAAGGTTGAAAAATAATTATTTAATTCTTTTCCAACCTAATTTGTGCTACAATAGGAAAGTCATACTTTCCTATTGTAGAAAAGTCGCTTCGCTCCAACGGTTGCACACAAATTTTATTGCATAAAATTTGGCGCATGAACAAATTTACGGAAAGCCAAAGAGAAATGTTAAAGTTTGTACAGATTTAAGGCTTTCCGATTTGTTCCTTGAGAAAGGACTGATTGCAATTATGGAAGTTAAATTAAATGAAAATGAAAGAATAGACGATTTACAATTAAAGGGACTAAAAATAATACAAAACCCAAAATGGTTTTGTTTTGGAGTAGATAGTGTATTACTTTCTGACTTTGCAAAAGGTATAAAAAAAGGTTCTTTAGTGATGGATTTAGGGACAGGCACAGGAATTATTCCAATTTTATTATGTGGGAAAACTAATTTAAAAAAAATTATTGGAGTAGAAGTTCAAGAAGATGTTTATGAAATTGCAAAAAGAAATATACAGCTTAATAAACTTGAAGATAGGTTTGAAGTTATTAATGATAATATAAATAATTTAGATAAATATTTTAATAAAAATGAATTTGATGCGATTATCACAAATCCACCATATAAAAAAAATAATGGTGGAGTAAAAAATGAAAATAATCAAAAACTAATTGCAAGGCATGAAGTTTTAGCAACATTAGAAGATTTTATAAAAACAGCATCAAAATTTCTAAAAGATAGAGGAAACTTTTATATGGTACATAAAGTAGAGAGGCTTGTAGATATTATAGATTATATGAGAAAATATAAAATTGAACCAAAAAGATTAAGATTTGTTTATACAAACGAGACAAGCCAGCCAACACTTGTACTTATAAACGGAGTAAAAAATGCAAACCCATTTTTAAAAGTAGAAAATAATATTTATATATATGATACTGATGGAAATTATACAAAACAAATTAAAGATATTTATTCTGATACATAATTTTAGTAAATAAAAGTAATGAGTGTAAAGGTTGAAAATATTTAAGCCTTAAGAAAGGAAAAATAAAAACATGGGAAAAACAGGAAATCTTTATTTAGTTGCAACTCCTATAGGGAATATGGAAGATATTACATTAAGAGCAATAAATATTTTGAAAAATGTTGATATAATAGCAGCAGAAGATACAAGGCATACATTAAAATTATTAAATCATTTAGAAATATCAAAACCATTGATAAGTTATTATAGACATAATGAAGACATAAAGTCTGATGTATTAATTCAAAAACTAAAAGAAGGCAACAACATAGCCCTTGTATCAGATGCAGGAACTCCAGGAATTTCTGACCCAGGAGAAGAAATTGTTGAAAAATGTATTGATGAAGGAATAAATATAATACCAATACCAGGGGCGTGTGCAATGGTTACAGGTTTAATTGCATCAGGGTTAGATACAAAGCAATTTACTTTTTATGGCTTCTTACCAATGAATAAAAAATTAAGAAAAATTAAATTAGAAGAAATAAGTAAAAATAAAAGCACAATATTGATTTATGAAGCTCCTCATAAATTAATTTCAACTTTAAATGATTTAAAAGAATATTTAGGTAATAGAAAAATTACTATAGCAAGAGAATTAACAAAAATTCACGAGGAATTTGTAAGAGGAACTTTAGAAGATATTGAAAGCAAAATATCAAATATTAAAGGTGAATTTGTTTTAGTCATTGAAGGTAATAAAGATGAAAATTCAGAGCAAAATGAATTGAATGGCATGACTTTAGAAGAACACTATAGATATTACGAGAAAAAAGGACTGAACAAAAAAGAAATAATAAAGGCTATAGCAAAAGATAGAAATGTTAATAAAAATGAAATTTATAAATACTTTTTAGAGTATTAACAAAAAAAGAGACAAAAGTCTCTTTTTTTGCATAGAAAAAACGATTTTAATAAAATGTTTCTAATTTTTATTTTCTTTTTTTAATTTTATTATGCTGTCAGCACACTTAGAACATACTAATTTATCTTTATAGTCAACTAAGTCTTTTGTACTTCCACAAAAAATACAATTTGGTTCAAATTTTTTTAAGATTATAGAAGAACCTTCCACATATATTTCGATAGGATCTTTCTCTGCAATTTCAAATTTATTACGTATTTCTATAGGAATTACTACTCTTCCTAATTCATCCACTTTTCTTACTATACCTGTAGATTTCATAATACCTCCTTATTTTTAATAAAATATAATATTAAATTTAATTTGACTATACTATATCATAAAAAAAATAGAAGGTCAATTAAAAAATGGTAAAAATTTTAAATATTTGTAATTTTTTGTCAAATATTAAATTTAATCTGTTTAATTTAAGGTTTATATGTAATAAACAAAGATACACAGAATAAAATTAAATAGGTGATAAATTTGTTAAATATAGTTTGGCCGATGTTTATAATAATATCATTTATATTTGCTATTTTTTCTGGAAAATTATCAGAACTAAATTCGTCAATATTTACAAGTACAGAAGAAGCGGTAAAATTATGTATAAGCTTATTAGGAACAATATGCTTATGGAATGGAATTATGCAAATTGCAAGTAAAACAACAATTATAAACAAACTAACTGGCTTTTTAAAACCTATAATGAAGTTTCTATTTCCAGATGTAGCGCCGAATTCAGAGGTACATAAAGAAATATCTATGAATATTATTGCAAATATATTAGGTTTAGGAAATGCAGCAACACCATTAGGACTAAAAGCCATGAAAAGTTTACAAAAGGAAAATAAAGATAAAAAGGTGTTATCTAATTCGATGGCAACTTTAATAGTTTTAAATACCGCATCAATACAAATAATACCCACTACAGTTATAGCAATAAGAAATTCGCTAGGTTCAAGTAATCCCACAGCAATTATTTTCCCAGTATGGATTGCTACAATATGTGCTGCTGTAACAGGCATATTTTTTACTAAATTATTTATAAAATTCGGAAAGTGAAAAGGTTGAAAAAAAATAGTCATGAAATTTGTTAGTTTTTTCTCTGATATGGCAATGCCATTAATAATATTGTTAATTGTAATATATGGATTAATCGAAAGAAATAAAATATTTGATACTTTTTTAGACGGAGCTAAAGAGGGGATAGGTGTAGTTGTTGGGATTTTTCCAACATTAATAGGATTATTTGTTGCAATTGGAGCTTTAAGGTCATCTGGTATTTTAGATTTTATTGTTCAAATAATGACACCAATATTAGATATTATAAAATTTCCAAGTGAAATTATGCCTCTTGCTCTTATAAGACCAATATCAGGAAGTAGTTCCATAGCAGTTGCAGTAGATATAATGAAAAATTTTGGTGTAGATAGTATATTTGGACTTATGGCATCTGTTATCATGGGGTCAACAGAAACAACTTTATATACAATTGCAGTTTATACAAGTTCAGTAGGAGTAAAGAAGACAAGATTTGTTTTGATAGCTTCTTTATTAGCTGACTTTGTTGGAATAGTTGTGTCTGTAGTGGTTTGTCGAATTATGTCGATAAGTTTTTCTTGACAAAAAAGGTTTTGAATAATATAATATTAGCATAGAATTATGTAATACAAATCATAGATGTTTAATTATCTAACAAAGATTTTAATTTTTTTAATAATTTTTTTTATCGTTAAAAAAATCCTAGTAAAAATAATGGCAAAAAAATTTTTAAAAGATATTTTAAGTGAATAAAGCATTAAAAAATGTTCTACAAAAAAATTAAGATTAATAAGTTTTTAAGTTTGTAGAGAAAATAGTCCCCCCCAAACAATTAAATATTTATCTTAATTTGGTTAATATTAATTTTTAATCATATGTCTCTATTTAAGATCAACTATTTATTTTATTTTCTCTACAATTAATATATATTATTTATGATAAGATTCACCATTTATTATTTTAAAAGACCTAAATAATTGTTCTAATAAAAATAATCTTATCATTTGATGTGTAAAAGTTAATTTTGAAAAGCATATATTTTCATTAGATTTATTTAATATTTCAGTGTTTAATCCTAAAGAGCCACCTATTATGAAAGTAATATTACTTGTTTGTAGAGTTAAATTATCTATATGTTTTGATAACTCTTCAGAAGAATATGTTTTACCTTTTAAATCTAAACAAATGGTATATGAATCTTTAGGAATATGTAACATTAAACTTTCGCTTTCTTTATTTTTAATTTCATTTATTATAGATTCGTTTGGAGTATTTTGTATTTTCAAATCTGGTAACTCTATAATATGCAACTTGCAATATTTTGAAAGTCTTTTTGAATATTCTTCAATTGCATCTTTAAAAAATTTTTCTTTTATTTTTCCAATACATAGTATATTTATTGTTAAAATTTTTATCCCTCCTGAAATATTTGTTAAATATTAATTATCTTACTCTGTTCATCTCTTTTTGCTACATATAAATTTAAAGAATTTTCATCATAATTATTTGCAATTAAGTCTTCTATAACAGTTTTATATGCAAGTTCAGGAAAATTACTTTCTTTACTCAAGTGTCCAAGCATAGCTTGTTTTAACCCACTATGTAAAAGGCAAGATATTGTTTTTCCGGCATCTTGGTTTGATAAGTGACCAATAGGTCCTCTAATTCTGTTTTTTAGAGGATATGGGTATTTTGAGTACATTAATACTTCAGGGTCATAGTTTGACTCGAGTAATACAAATAAACTATCCTCTAAATTTTTTAAAATACCATTTGTCATATGACCAATATCAGTTGCTATACTCATTTTTTTATTATCTTTAAAAATAGAAAAACCGCAAGGATTTACAGCATCATGAGGAATAGAAAAAGGTTTTATTTTTAAGTCTTTTATTTCAAATTTTTCTTCTATTTTTATAAGATTTATATTTTTTTCTGATATTTTTTCTTTTTGCTTTGGCATTGCATCTAATGTTTTTTTGTTAACATATACTGGTAAGTCAAATTTTTTTGCAAATGTTCCAAGACCTTGTATATGGTCAGAGTGTTCATGTGTTATTAGTATTCCATCTAGATTACAAGGGTCTATATTAAGGGTATTTAATGCTGTCTCAATTTTTTTACTACTAACACCTGCATCTATAAGAATATTTGTGTTTTCTGTTGACACTAATAAACTATTTCCACTACTGCCACTATATAAACTACAAAAATTTAGCATATTTATTCTTCCTTCTTATGTTTATTCATTAACTCTTTCAATTTTAGCTCCAAGTTCTTTGAATTTTTCTTCTATATGTTCATATCCTCTATCTATATGTTCTAAATTATATACTTCAGTTGTGCCATGTGCAGCGGTTCCGGCAATTATTAAAGCAGCACCAGCTCTTAAATCAGTAGAGTATACAGGAGCACCATATAAATTTGGTACACCTTCAAAAAATGCAGTTTTTCCTTGAGCTGTAATTCTAGCTCCCATTTTGTTTAACTCATCTGTGTATTGAAATCTAGATTCCCAAATACTCTCATTTATTATGCTTGTACCATCAGCAAGAGAAAGAACAACACCCATTTGAGGTTGTAAGTCTGTTGGAAATCCAGGATAAGGTAGTGTTTTAATATTTGCCTTATTTGGTCTTTTATTACACCAAACTCTTATACTATCTCCATAATCTTCTACATTACCACCTATTTCTAATATTTTTGCGGTAATAGAGTCTAAGTGTTTAGTAATACAGTTTTTTATTAATATATTACCTTTAGTTGCAACAGCTGCAAGCATAAAAGTACCTGCTTCTATTTGGTCAGGGACTACAGAATATGTAGAATTTCCGTGTAATTCTTTTACACCATTTATTTTTATAACATCTGTACCTGCACCTCTAATATCTGCACCCATAGTATTTAAAAAGTTAGCAACATCAACTATATGAGGTTCTTTAGCAGCATTATCAATAATAGTAGTTCCTTCTGCTAGAACTGCAGCAAGCATAATATTAATAGTAGCTCCAACAGAAACAATATCCATATATATATTAGTACCTGTCAATTTTTTAGTTTTAGCATTAATAGTACCTTTTTCAACTGTAACTTTAGCTCCTAATAATTCAAAACCTTTAATATGTTGGTCAATAGGTCTTGCTCCTAGTTTGCAACCACCAGGCATTCCTACCTCAATTTCACCTTTTCTGCCTAACATAGAACCTATTATATAATAAGAAGCTCTGAACTTACTTGTAAGACTTAAAGGAGCCTTTGTAGTATTAATATTTCGTGTATCTATTTCTATTTCATTAGGAGTAAGCCATTTTATCTTTGCACCTAATTCTTCTAAAATTTCGCAAGATAGCTTAACATCACTTATATTAGGTAAATTATTTATTACACATGTTCCATTAATTAAAAGAGTAGCTGGCAATATTGCTACTGCAGCATTTTTTGCTCCGTTTATATTTACTTCACCTTTTAGAGGTGTTGGTCCATTTATTACTAGTTTTTCCACTTTGTATATCTCCCTTCAGAATAAAAACTCTATCTTGCTAAAATATACCATAAACTATATATAAATGCAATAGAAAACGAAAATCTAATTTTTAGCAGTGATTAACCCTGTATTAGTAAAAAATTCTAAAAGTTTAAACTTAAACTTTATTTCAGGAGTATCACTATCTGAAATTAGCGCATAATCTTCATCAGACATATTTTCTTGCAAATCTTCTTTAGACTCATCAGGAACAACACCAGAAGTAACATCTATAAAGCAAAGAGGGGGAAACATTACGCACCACCAATTTTGACCATTTGCTTCTCCAATTTTTACTTTTAAAGCGTCATAATATCCTGCCGGAAAAGAAATGTCACCATATGTTTTTGTAGGAAATTCAAAGTTTCCAATTTCTATATTTACTGAATAATTAAAACCATTTTCATGAATAGTATTTTCGGCAATTTTTTGAAAATTTGATTTATTTTCCGTTACTAATTTTATTGCTTCTTCTTTACTAGAACAATTTTTACAAAGAGTATTCATATATGAAATTAAATTATCACGAACAGTGTATTTTAAATTTTGATCTTCTGTACTATCACTATTTGCTATAACATGAAGTCTAAACACACTATCTGATAATTCTTTGGATATAGTCTTTGCGTAAGAAAAAGCACAAATTGATGTATATATAAAAATTAAAAAGCTTAAAATTATTACCATTTTTACCTTGGGATTTTTAATTAAATTTAAAATTTTTTTCATAAGTTACCTCCAATAAACTTTTTTTGAAAAATATTCTTAATATAATTATTGACAATTTATAAAATTTTATACAATGTTTTTTGCTGTCGAAAAAACACGATAAATTTTATTTGAAATAATATTGACATATTTCAAATAAAATGGTAAAATCTGGAAAAGACAAAAATTAATAATTGTTTTTAATTTGTCAGAATACAAAAGTATTCAGATGGAGGTTTCTTATGAATATAACTAATGATGAAAAAATATGCTCATTTTATGCTAGCGATTATCACTTTGAAATGATAAGCTTGCCATATATACAAAAAGCTTTAGAAGAAAGAGGAAAAGTAATTATATTTACAGAAAATGACTTAAGTGGAACTATAAACAAACTAATAAATAGAATGAACTTAGACAAAAAAACTCAAGATAGTATATTAAAAATTAATTGGAAAAATGATGATAATACAAAATTAAATGAAATTGAAAAAATTAATAAAGAAAATAAACAAACATTAATATTTATAAAAGGAAGTCAAAAATATATAGACTTTATAGAAGAAAAATTTTCAGAAACAGAAATAAAAAGTAAAACTGAGATAATAGACTGTTATGATGTAAATGAATTGAGAAATGACACTAGTAAAATAGCTAAAAAATACGATAAAGTTTTAAATACAATAGGAAAAATCTTATTAAATTAGTTTGAATTTAATAACTGACAACTAACGACAACTATAAATTTAATAAAAATACTTGAAAAAATTTTAAAAGTGTTATATAACTAAGAAACAGATAACAACTGTAACGTTGTCTGTTTCTTTTGCATGTACTTAAGAAACTATAATACAAAATGAATGAGAGGGAAATATATGGACAAAAGTTTAGGAGAAATAAAAGCACTATTAAAAAAGTATAATCAAGAACAATTACTAGATAATTATGATAAATTAGATGATATAAAAAAGAAAGAATTATTAAAACAAATTTCAGAAATAGATTTTCAACTTATAGAACATTTATATCAAACCACCAAAAATACAGAACAAAATCACAATGTAGACGAAATTACTCCAATGCCATATTTAGATAAATATAAATTAGGAGAAGAATATAAATATTATGAATCAATAGGAAAAAAGGCTATAAAAGAAGGAAAACTAGCAGCTGTAACAATGGCAGGAGGACAAGGTACAAGACTTGGATATGATGGACCAAAAGGAACATATGATATTGGCTTAGATTCTCATAAATCTTTATTTGAATTATTATGTGATAATTTAAAAGAAGAAGGAAAGAAATATGAAGTTACAATTCCTTGGTTTATAATGACAAGCAGAGAAAATAACAAAGAAACGGTTGAATTCTTTGAAAAACATAAATACTTTGGATATCAAAAAGATAAAAATATATTTTTCTTTATACAAGGTGAATTGCCAATGATAGATACAGAAGGAAAAATATTAATAGGAGAAGATGGACTTATAAAATTAGCGGCAGATGGTCATGGAGGAATTTATGAATCACTAGTAAAAAGTGGAATGACAGAGAAAATGAGACAAATGGGAGTAGAATGGGTATTCATCGGTGGTGTAGATAATTGTTTAGTAAAAATGGTAGATCCTGTACTTATGGGGCTTGCAATAGATAAAAATGTAACAGTAGCATGTAAATCTGTTGTAAAAGCAAACCCACATGAAAAAGTAGGAGTTTTCTGTAGAAGAAATGGCAAACCAAATGTAATAGAATACTCAGAAATAACAGATGAAATGGCAGAAATGACAGATAAAAATGGTGAACTTTTATATGGAGAATCACATATTCTTTGCAATTTGTTTAGTGTAGAAGCAATAGAGAGAATGGGAGCTAATCCTTTACCATATCATATTGCATATAAAAAGGCAAAATACTTAGATAAAGATGGAAATGTAATAAGTCCAGATTCACCAAATGCATATAAATTTGAAGCATTTTTATTTGATGCCTTTGGAGAAGTAGATGATATGGCAATTTTAAGAGTTAAAAGAGAAGAAGAATTTGCACCTGTAAAAAATGCAGACGATATAGGAGTTGACTGCCCAAAAACTGCTAGAAATTTATATAAGAAATTTTATCATTTAGATTAATTGGTGGAATTTAAAGACAGAAATTACTATTTAAATTGAATTGTTTAAATAGTATTTTTTTTATCTTGTGCTATTTAAGTTTTAATTGTGCTAAACTGTAATAGAGATATTTAAAATTAGCAAATGTCATATTGATTTTATAGTATTGTTTATGATAATATATGCTTATTAAAAGATAATGTTAGGAGGTAAAAAATGAATTATTTAGAAGAGTATAAAAAGTGGTGTGAAAGCCCAGAATTTGATGAAGAAACAAAAAGAGAATTGCAGGCAATAAAAAACGACGAAAAAGAAATAGAAGATAGATTTTATAAAGAATTAGAGTTTGGAACAGCAGGTTTAAGAGGAGTAATTGGAGCAGGGATAAACCGAATGAATAAGTACACAGTTGGAAAGGCAACGCAAGGATTAGCGAATTATATATTAAAACAAGGAACTCAAGATAAAGGTGTTGCAATAAGTTATGATTCAAGAAGAATGTCAAAAGAATTTAGTATGCAAACAGCATTAATATTAAATGCTAATGGAATAAAAACATTTCTTTTTGAAAACTTAAGACCAGTGCCAGAATTGTCATTTGCTGTAAGAGAACTAAAATGTACAGCAGGTGTTATGATTACAGCAAGTCATAATCCACCTAAATATAATGGATATAAAGTTTATTGGGATGATGGAGCTCAAATAGTAAGTCCTAAAGATAAAGAAATAATTGCAGAAGTAAGAAATGTAAAAACATTTTCTGAAATAAAAGAAATTACAAGAGAAGAAGCAGAAAGAAAAGGATTATTTAACTTAGTAGGAAGAGAAATGGATGACAAATACATAGGTGTATTAAAAAACATGGTACTAAATCCAGAGATAGTAAAAAAACAAGGAAAAACACTAAAAGTAGTATATACACCATTACATGGAACAGGAAACACAATAGCAGAAAGACTTTTAAAAGAAATAGGAATTGAAAACTTATATGTTGTACCAGAACAAAAAGAGCCAGATGGAAATTTTCCAACAGTAGATTATCCAAATCCCGAAGATCCAAACGCGTTCAAATTAGCATTAGATTTAGCAAAAAAAGTGGATGCAGATGTGGTACTAGCAACAGATCCAGATGCAGATAGATTAGGAATATTTGCAAAAGATACTGAAACTGGTGAATATATGAGTTACACAGGAAATATGTCAGCATTACTAATTGCTGAATATAGAATATCACAAATGCAAGAAAAAGGAATATTGCCAGATAACGGAATGTTTATAACAACAATAGTTTCTTCAGAACTAGCAAAAGCAATTGCAAAAGAATATAACTTAGAGTGTATAGAAGTATTAACAGGTTTTAAGAACATAGGAGCGATAATGAGAGAAGCTGACGAGACACGAGATAAAAAATATGTATTTGGATTTGAAGAGAGTTATGGTTGTTTAATTGGAGACTATGCAAGAGATAAAGATGGAATAGCAGCGGTAATGGCACTTTGTGAAGCAGCATGTTATTATAAAGAAAAAGGAAGTACCTTATGGGATCAAATGAATAATATATACAAAAAATATGGATATTACAAAGAAACTCAAGTATCTATAGTAAGAGAAGGTGCAGAGGGTGCAGAAGCGATAAAACAAATGATGTCAAACATGAGGAATAAAGATATTCAAGAAATAGGAGATTATAAAGTTTTAAAATTTAAAGATGTAGAAGAAGACATAGTAAAAGATATGATAACAGGAAATATTACACAAACAGGATTACCAAAATCAAATGTATTATATTATGAATTGGAAGATAATGCTTGGTGTTGTATTAGACCTTCTGGAACAGAACCAAAAATAAAATTGTATATGGGTGTTAAAGGAAAAACTGAAGAAGATGCTATAGAAAAATTAGAAAAATTAAAAAATGCAATGTTAGAAGAGGTAAAATAAGTTAATATCATGGCAGGGTGCAATTTACTGCTCGAAATAAAACATATTTTAAAAGGGTTAACTTATATTTTGTCTCGTTCGTCCCAACTGCATAACAAGCTGTAAACAAAATTTTACTTACGAAAATTTTGTAACAGTTTATAATTTGTTGGTCCCCACACAAGCTCACTTCGAAAAATATAAGCCAACCCTTTTTTAGATTATTTGATTTATAGAGCAGTAAATTGCACCCTGCCCTTTAATGTTTAATTTTCCAATATTCAATATTTCTTTGAATTGCCCCAAATAAATTAGCTCTTATCATAGGAATATTTTTAGATAAGTTAAAAATAAATTGTTTCATATCTTCTCTTTTTGAAACACCATCCATTGGGCAAACTTTTTCCATAATCTCAATATTGTTTTTCTTTACAAAACGTTTAATTTCTTTTTCAGGAGTATATACTAAAGGTCTAATTAAAGTTACATTAGATTTACTCATATAGCTTATAGGAGCAAAAGTTCCAATATTACCAGCATAGAATAAATTAAGTAAAAAAGTTTCTAATACATCATCTTGATTATGCCCTAAAGCAATTTTGTTACAGCCTTCTCTGACTGCAACAGAATTTATTGCACCTCTTCTAAGATTAGCACATAAAGAGCAAGGATTTTTTTCTTTTCTTAAATCAAAAACAATTTCTTTTGCATTACTATTTTCTATAAATAAGGGAATTTCTAATTTATCACAAGTCTTTTGCAAAAAACTTGTATTAAAATTTTCAAAGCCAGGATTTATGCTTATTGCAATAATATCAAACTTTATTGGGTAAAAAATTTGTAGATTTTTGAAAGCATTAAGCATTGTAATAGAATCTTTCCCTCCAGATAGGCATATAGCTATTTTATCATTTTCTTCAATCATTTTATAATCTTCAATTGCCTTTCGCATATGGCTTAGTATTCGTTGCATTTTTGTAGTCCTTTCATAATTAATTTTAAAGTTTATATATTTTATCATAAAGAATGGATTTTGACAAATTTATAAAAAGATGTTAATATAAATGGGATATGTTCTCATAGCTCAGCAGGATAGAGCAGTCGCCTCCTAAGCGACCGATGGTGGTTCGAGTCCGCCTGGGAACACCAAGTTTGTAATTACTAAAAATAAAGATAGAGTAATTTTAGCGTAATAAAAAAATATTCTGTTTAGAGAAAGGAATATACATAGTTTTGGAAAAAGAAAAATTTATGAAAGAAGCTCTAAAGGAAGCAAAAAAAGCATATGAAAAATTAGAAATTCCAGTAGGATGTGTAATAGTAAAAGATAATAAAATAATTGCAAGAGGACATAACCTAAAAGAGACAAAATTTGATACAACAAAACATGCCGAAATAATTGCCATACAAAAAGCGAGTAAAAAGCTAAAATCATGGCGACTAAGCGAATGTGAGATGTATGTAACATTAGAACCATGCTCTATGTGTGCAGGAGCAATTATAAATTCAAGGATAAAAAGATTATATTATGGTGCAAAAGACGAAAAGACAGGAGCGGTGGGCTCTGTATTAAATTTATTGCAAGACTATAAATTTAATCATAATGTTGAAGTAGAACAAGGAGTATTAGAAGAAGAATGTAGTAATATCTTAAAAGAATTTTTTAAAAATTTAAGGTTAGCAAAAAAAGAAATAAAAAATAATATTTAAATTATAAGAGGAGAAATTAAATTGAAAGATAAATTGAAAATGCTAATGAGCAATAAATTATTTCATTTAGTTGTAATTATAGTAATAATAGTGGCAATATTATTTTTCTTGGGAATAACAGTTTTAAGATATAATGTAGAAGGAGAAACAAACATGCCATTTGTTTTATCTAAGATATCAATTATTAGTCAATCTCTTGGAACAGACAAAACAGTAGATGGAATGAAGTGGGCATTTGATGTAAATGAAACAAATGATATTTATTTATATATAGATAAAAATAATAAAAACACACAAGAAGAATTGATAAAATCTATTGTAATAGATTCAATAAATGTAAATAAAGCTCCAAGCATAGGCAAAACGAATTTTTATAAACCAGATTCAATAGATGCTAATTTGTTTTTTAAAAATTCTCCAGAAAATAGTGTAACAAGCTTAGAATATAGTGGAGATGTTATGTCTGACGTAAAAAATTTAAAAATATCTAATCAAGGTGGAATTATAGCTTTTAGATATTCAATAGATAATGTGGCAGAATATACATCTAATGATGATATAGAAGTAGAACATAAAAATTTATTAAACAAAGCAAATGTAGATTTTAATAATTTGCAAAGTAATATCTCTTTTGATTTAACAATTACCCTAGAATCAGGAAAAGCATTTAAATCAAACATTAATCTTGATTTGCCTTTAGATAATGTAGTAGAAGAAGGAGTAGTCTCAAAAGAAATTACTGATATAGAGCAATTCATATTTAAAAGGATACAAAATTAACAAAATATATTGCAAAAACATAAAATAAATTATATAATCTAAATGGTATGAACTTAATCTTTGTATAGAGGGTAATCCAATAAAGACCTATGAATCTTGTCAGGTCCGGAAGGAAGCAGCAATAAGTAGATATCTTTATGTGGAATTACCTTCTATAGAGAGATTGAGGACTACCATTTTTTGATAGTAAGGATGTGGTTTTGTGGGGGGATATACAGCACTTTACAGAAAATTTAGACCAAAAACATTTTCAGAATTAGTTGGACAAGAACACATAACAAAAACATTAAAAAATCAAATAATGTCTGATAGAGTAGGACATGCTTATTTATTTAATGGTGGAAGAGGAACCGGAAAAACATCATCTGCAAAAATACTTGCACGAGCTATAAATTGTTTGAACCCTAAAGAAGGAGAGCCATGTAATGAATGTGAAATTTGCAAAGAAGCAATAGAGGGGTCTCTTACCGATATAGTTGAGATGGATGCGGCTTCAAATAATAGTGTAGAAGACATTAGAAGTATTCGTGAAGAAGTTAATTTTTTACCAACAAAAGCCAAATATAGAGTATATATTATTGATGAGGTTCATATGTTATCACCAGGTGCATTTAATGCATTATTAAAAACATTAGAAGAACCACCAAAACATGTAAAATTTATATTAGCAACAACTGAACCGCAAAAATTGCCAGCAACTATTTTATCAAGATGCCAAAGATTTGATTTTAAGAGAATATCAAATGATGATATTAAAAGCAGGCTAAAAATAGTTTGCAATGACAGTAAAATAGATATAACAGAAGGAGCATTAAATATTATATCTGTGTTGGCAGATGGAGCTATGAGAGATGCATTATCAATTTTAGATAGATGTAATCAGGATACAGATATTATTGATGAAGAAAAAGTTAAAGACTTAGCGGGGATTCCAAAAACAGAATTTGTTAGTAGTATTGTAAAAAATATATTAGCATATAATGTAGAAGGAACTATGGAAAGTATAAAAAACATATTAAATGAAGGCAAAGATTTAGAGAACTTTATTTATGAAATATTAAAATATGTTAAAGATATGTTAGAATATAAAACTTGTAAAAAAATAGATTTATATTCAGAAGAAGAAGTTAATGAAATAAAAGAGATTTCATCAAAAACTACAAATGAAAGACTAGTTGCATTAATATATGATTTATCAGAGATACTAACTAATATAAAGCAGACAACACAAAAAAGCATATTATTTCAAGCAGGAATGATAAAGCTATGTTATAAAAAAGAAAATGGTAATACAGAAAATAATCGAGATAATGAAGATATAGAAAAGAGACTAGAAAAACTAGAAAATTATATTAGAACAAATACAAATAAAAATATAGAGCCAAAAATAATTAAACCTGATTATATTGCTAATGTAGAAAGAGTAAAACCCAAAGAAAGCATCCAAGAAAAAACACAAGAAAAATATCAAAAGAAATTAAATAATGAGAAAAAAGTAGAAGGCAAAATCGAAGAATCTTGGCCTAAAATTGTAAAAGATTTAAAGCAAAACGGAAAAATAGTATTATATTCAAATTTAATAGATACAAACGCGGTAGAGCTAAATGATATGGTGGTAGGAATACAATTTCCAAAGGGAATAAATGCTTTCGGAAAAACTATTCTTGAAAAGCCAGAAAATGTACAGGAACTTACGAAATTGATTTCTATCGCATGTGGAAAAGATATGCAGATAAAATATGTAGATACTTCTACAAATAACGTGGTAAATAATTCTATAGAAAAAGATATAGAAAAGCTAGTAAATAATTCTGATATCCAATTTAATGTAACAGATTAATATTGTTTAGAAATTTGTAATGTAACTAGCATATATATTTCATAATGATATGATTAAAGAAAAAGTAGTTAAAAGAAAGGAGAATTTATAATGGGTAAAAGAGGAGGATTTCCAGGAGGAATGGGAGGTTTCGGAGGTATGAATATCGGAAACCTAATGAAAGAAGCAAAAAAAATGCAAGCAGATATGCAAAAATCACAAGAAGAATTATCACAAAAAGAATTTGATGCAACAGCAGGTGGAGGAGCTATAAGTGTAAAAGTATCTGGTGAAAAAATTATAAAAGAAATTAAAATACAAAAAGATGTAGTAGACCCAGAAGATGTAGAAATGTTAGAAGATTTAATTTTAACATGTGTTAACGAAGCACTAAGAAAAGTGGATGAAGCACAAGCCCAACAATTAGGTAAATTTAATATACCAGGATTAATGTAGTATCTAAGTTAATTAATGTAACGATAATTAATTAAAGACTATGATACAATGTTATTAAATATTATTACTAAGCAAAAATTTTAAAATCAATAAATGTACTAGAGGAATGAGGAAGTAGAAATGTCATTATATTCACCATCAATAGAAAAGTTAATAGAGAGTTTTGAAAAGCTACCTAGTATTGGTCATAAAACAGCTGCTAGGTTGGCTTTTTATATTTTAAATGCTTCAGAAGCGGAGACAAAAGAATTTGTAGATTCAATAATTGAAGCAAAAAAGAATTTGAAATATTGTAGCAAATGTTTTAATATATCAGACACAGACCCTTGTCCAATATGTAGTAATCCTAAAAGAGATCAGTCATCAATTTGCGTAGTGGAAGATGTTAGAGATATTATTGCAATGGAGAAAACACATGAATTTAAAGGGACATATCATGTTTTACATGGTTCAATTTCTCCAATGAACGGAATTGGACCAGATGATATAAAGATTAAAGAATTATTATCAAGACTAATGGAAGGTCAAACTAAAGAAGTAATACTCGCAACTAATCCTAGAGTGGAAGGAGAAGCTACAGCTATGTATATATCAAAATTGATTAAGCCCTTAGGTATAAAAGTTACAAGAATTGCTCATGGAATTCCAGTTGGGGGAGATTTAGAATATACAGATGAAATAACTCTTACGAAAGCATTAGAAGGAAGAAGAGAAATATAGTAATTAATCAAGAATATTAATTACTATATTTCTCTTTTATTAAAATATCACAAATAGTTTTAGTGGAATCCTTTTTTGCAAGTGATATAGTCAAATTTTTCATTTTTTGTAATAGTTTGGAATCAGATAATAAATTATTTATTATTTCATAAGGATTATCGTCTTTTTTTATCCAAATAGCAATGCCTTTTTCTTCAAGAAATTTAGCATTATCTTCTTCTTGGCCAGGAATTGGATTTATAATAATCATAGGAAGATTAGAAGCTAAACTTTCAGATGTAGTTAGTCCACCAGGCTTTGTAACAACTAAATCCGAAATACTCATCAATTCTGGCACTTTATCAGTATATTCTAAAACTTTAATTAAATCTTGTTTTTGATTTTCGGTTACGATTTTTTCAAATTCAGATTTCATTTTTTCGTTTTTTCCAGATATAGCAATTATTTGAATATTTTTAGGATATTTTGCTAAACATTCAAAAATTTCTATAGTTTTAGATTTTCCTAAACCAAAAGCTCCTCCACCAAAAAATAGAATTGTAAATAAGTCATCTTTCAAATTAAAGTCTTTAAGTATTGATTTTTTGTCAAAAACTTGCGAAAACTTATCGGAAATAGGGATTCCTGTTACAAAAACTTTGTTTTCATCTATTTGTTTGGTAATTAAATAATCCTTCATTTTTTCGTTTGCAACAAAAAAATAATCTGTATAATCTGAGCCCACTAGCCATTGGTCATGTGGTGCAAAATCAGTCATTATAGTTGCAATTTTGGAATCTATTTTTTCTTTTCTTTTAAGATATGAACACATTTGACTGCCAAAAGGGTGAGTAGAGATTATTAAGTCTGGTTTCTTTTCTCTTAGTAATTTTAAGAGTTTAATTGCCATAATCTTATTAGACCTTGAACTAATATGTGCCAAAGGACCTTTTTGAGAGTCATTGTATATTTTTCCCCAAGCCCAAGGAGCTTTTTTTGCCATTTCTCTGTATGCAGCAGTTGTTATTCTTTCAATTGCTATATTCACATATTTCATACAGTCTATTAATTCAACATCTAAATTTTTGTAATTTTTAATTAAGTGTTCATATATGGATTTTGCAGCTGTTAAATGCCCTCCACCATATGAGGCATAAAAAATTATTATTTTTTTCATTATAAAAATTCCTTTCTAAATTTAGCAAAAATAGTTATGCGAATCGTCAAATATGATTATTTATAAAATTTTAACATGATTACATGTAAAAATCAATTATTTAAAAATAATTGCGGAAATAGTAGAACCATGTTATAATATAGAAAAGAGGTGATAATAGTGTTAAAAAAATATATATTTACATTTATTATATTCGTATTTGTGATTATTGGGTTGCAAAATAATTGTTTTTCAGTAAATGTTGAAGATGTGTATAACTGTAACGATTGGCGAGATTTATCTATAGAATTAATAGACGAGGCTATAAGAGTATGTGATGAAGAAGGAAATAATCAATACATAAATTATATATATACAAACATATTAGGTATACAAATATTAGGGTCAGGAGAATTTACTAGCTATGAGGAGGCACAACATTATAAACAATTAGCTGAACATCTTTTAAACGAAATTAGGGAAAGTGCTACATTAAGAGGAGCAATGGGCAATAATCCAAATTCAGAGGATCAGTATTGGACAGCTATAGAAAATAATATACAGCTTGCTCAAAATGTAAAAGAACCTTCAACAGAACAGAATGGTAATGACGAAAATAATGACGGAAATAATGGAGGAACACCTTCTTCAGAAGAAAATAAAGAAACATGGAATACCTACTCAGTAAATGATTATAAATCAAAATTAAGCGTAGGTGTTGCATGGGACTTATTAGAAAATGTTGATATAGACATATTAGGAAAAGAAGATTTAAATAAATACATACAATGTGTAGAAGCAATTTTTAATAGAAGAACTGAAGTAGATTCGTCAATAGCAGGAAAAATATCAGAACGAAAAGACGAGATATATGAATATGCTATGGAAAATTATTCAGAAGTATTAAAAGATACCGAAGCAGGAAAAATTATAAGTGGCGATAAACCAGTATACGAAAATCCATTAATAGGATATAATCCAGATTCAACAGCAACAAAAGTAGATCCAGATGATATAATAAAAGATGGCGATGAATTTATGAGTACAGGCGGAAGTAGCGATATAGTAACAATAAACCAAGAAAATGCTAATACTGTATTTGAAAGTATATATAACATATTGTTAGCAATAGGGATAACAGTAACAGTAGTATGGGGACTAGTAATAGCAATAAAGCTAATGGTAGCAAGTGTGGAAGAAAAAGCAGAATACAAACAAATGTTATGGCCATATTTAATAGGGTGCATAGTAATATTTGGATCATTTATAATATGGAAGATAGTAATAATTATTATGAACAATGTATTATAAAAACTTTAGTAAAAAATTAATAAATTTTAAAAAAATAGCTAATTGATTTGATTCAATTAGTTATTTTTATTTTGTCATTTTGCTTTATAGAAAAATTTTGAATAATTTTTATAAAAAAAACCAAAATATGTATAAGAAAAAAAATAAAAAGGTGAGAAAATGAAAAAAATATTTAAAATCAGCATAATGCTAATAACAATAATATTAGTGTTATATATTTTTAACGATACCGAATTTAGCAAAAGGAGTAATGTTCAAGCAGTATCAAGTAGTAATCAAAGTTCAGACATACAATTAATGGCAAGAGCAATAAATGGAGAAGCCAGAGGAGAGCCATACGAAGGACAAGTAGCGGTAGGAGCAGTAATACTAAATAGAGTAAAAGATTCAAGGTTTCCAAACACAATAGCAGGAGTAATATATCAGTCAGGTGCATTTACAGCAGTAAGTGATGGACAAATTAATGTGCCAATTGCTGAAAATTCTACAGTATATAAAGCAGCAGAAGATGCAATGAATGGTTGGGATCCAACAGGGGGATGTGTATATTATTTTAATCCAAATACAGCTACAAATAGTTGGATATGGTCAAGGCCACATGTAAAAACAATTGGGAAACACAGATTTTGCAAATAATATATAAGAATAATATTTTAGGGAAGGAAGAATTTTGTATGAATAAAATAAAAGACTGGGTAAACAGATTAAAAAAAGGACATATGTTAAGTGTTATAGGAGTGTTTTTTCTTATAATTCTTATACTTGGTATATTTTTATATAGAATCCAAGCAAAAGCAAAACAAACATCAGAAAACACATATAATATGGCATTTTATGAATTAGTAGATTATGTAGGAAATGTAGAGACATACCTAGCAAAAGCTTTAATTTCCACAACACATGAACATGGTGCAGAAACATTAACAAACTTATGGAGAGAAGCTAATATGGCACAAACATACTTAGCAAGATTACCAATAGAAACACAGGAACTTGAAAATACACAAAAATTTTTGAATCAAGTAAGTGATTATAGTTATTCTTTATCAAGAAAAAATATATACAATGAGCAATTAAATGAAGAAGATTTAAAAAATTTAGAAGAATTACATTCATATAGTATAGAATTAGAAAATACTCTAAACCAATTATCAGAAGATATAAATTTAGGGAGAATCAAATGGGGAGAATTAGCGGATAAAGGATCTAAAGCATTTGCTCAAGAAGTTAGTACAACATCAACTGATGGATTTAGTAGTTTAGAAGAAAATTTTCATGAATATTCAGGATTAATATATGATGGAGCATTTTCAGAACATTTAACAAACCAAGAAAAGAAAGGATTAGCAGGAGAGGAAATAGACGAAGAAATGGCAAAGCAAAAAGCACAGGAATTTTTCGGAAAAGATAAAATAAAAGAAATAAATTCTTCAGGCTTAACAGAAAATTCAACAATTCCTGCATATAATTTTACAATAGAGGCTCAAGATGATATACAAGCAACAATTTCGATATCACAAAAAGGCGGACATATAATATATATGAATTATAATAGAGATGTAAATACAGAAATATTGTCGCCAGAAGAAGCAGATCAAAAGGGAAAAGAATACCTTGAAGCAAGAGGATTTAGCAATATGAAAGAAACATACTATTTAAAACAAGAAGGTATCATGACAATAAATTATGCATATACACAAAATGATGTTGTAATGTATCCAGACTTAATAAAAGTAAAAGTAGCACTAGATAATGGAGATGTTTTAGGTATTGAAACTACAGGATATTTAAATAATCATACAGAAAGAGATTTATCAAATGTAAAAATAAGCATAGATGAAGCTAAAAAAACACTAAATAATAGACTAAATATAGAAAGTCAAAGCATGGCAGTTATACCAACAGAATGGCAGACTGAAATTTTATGTTATGAGTTTAAGGGTAAAGTACAAGATACTGAATTTTTAGTGTATATAAATGCAGAAAATGGAAGAGAAGAAGATATTTTAGTAATAAAAGATACGCCAAATGGAATCTTAACTATGTAATAAAAACATCAATTTTCCTTTGTTTAAATATATACAATTGAGGAAATATATATTAAAATTTCGTTCTTTGCTGGTCGGACTTATCATATAAAGGACTTGGTCGCAAATTTTATAACATTAGCCGTTGCGCAGGACTGGTCTGCATGAATTGGCATCCTCCCAACTGCGCATCACTGCATTTTAATATATATTTCCTCAATTGATGTTAATTATTATATTAGAATAGGAAAATTGATGTTTTTTAATGTCTCTTATATGTATCTTTAGATAGTAGCGTTCTACTTACAACTTGCCCGTTTTTCTTTAATACTTTATAAGCCTCAGAATTTATAGATGTACTAGTTTGGCTTGTAATTCTTGAAGAAATTTCTACATCATAATCATCAGCAGTTTTTAAACCATAAATATTAAACCTAGCCACACCACCACTTACAGAACAAACAAGTTTAATAGGGTAGTTTCTGTTATTTTTAAATTTAAAATCTATTGAGCCATAAACTACAGTTGCATCACGGCTTGCACTAACATAAGATGGTACAAATTGATGATTAGATCTTTCTACTATTTCCAAATTTGCAAATACAACAGCATTATATAATGTTGAAGTTATTTGGCAAATTCCGCCTCCTAAGCCATCTACAACCTGTCCGCTAACATATATAGGGGCTTCTTTGTAACCTGCTGCAATTGTTCTTTCTCCAACAACAGTGTTATATGAAAAAGTCTCTCCAGGCATTACAACAGTTCCATTAATTTTATTTGCAGCTAAAGTTAAATTTGTTGTTCTATCTCTATCTCTTGTTGAGTAAGTTGTTTTAAATGTTGATAACAAATCTGGAAAAGCCTCTGTTCCTATCATATTTGTTGTTACCTCGGGATATAACACTTTTAAAGGAATGGTATACTCCTCTTGTTCAGTTTCAAGCATAGCTTTTGCTTCATCTATGCTTATTGCAAAATCCAAACCATTTTCGCTTGGGTAAACTGCATAAGGATTTTGTGTAAAGTAAGCATTTGAAGGAGTTTTATAAATTTCATTATGTATTTCTTCAATATTTAGTTCTTTAGGATGTTCTTCTTGGGTAATAATTTCTAAAACATTATCTTTAATATTTAAACTTTTTATTTCGCTGATAATATAACTAGACATTTCGCTAGTATTTACTACATTACCTGTTTTACCCTTTGTTAATATTAAATTATTATTTTCTATATAATAGCTACTTTGGATAACTGCATCAGGAAGCTTTGTAGAAATATCATTTAAAATATTTACTAATTCTTCTTCATTTATATTAAATACAGGTTCGATATTTACTTTTGAAAAGATAGTTTTTAATACAGCCCAGTCATCTTGCAAAGCATTCCCGCTTTTCCCAATGTTATAGGCAGTATTAATAGCTGAAGGAATATCAACTGATATCTCTAAAGTATTTGTGTCAATTGTTGTTTCATAATCGTTATGTTTTAATTTGATTTCTGATGGTATATTTTCTAAAATAGCATTATTAAGTTTTGTAGTGGCATCTTCTTTACTTAAACCAGATACATCAATGCCTAAAATACTTATCCCATACGCAATTTTTTTGTTATTTATATTAAAAATTGTAAAAACAATAAATGCTAAAAGTAATATAATAAGAAAAATAATAACAAATAAACCAAACAATTCACCTGTGCTATAATTAGAATGTGCGTTTTTTGGTTGTTTAATTTCTGGATTTTCATTTTTATTGATAATCTGATTTTTTTCTTCTTCTTTTTCAATATTATCTTTATTATTTTTATCATCGGGAATTTCTTTAACGGCAACGTTGATTTTACTATTATCTGTATCCTTTTTTATATCTTTGTTTTCTTCAATTATTGGGTCTTTTACACTCATCGTAATCTCCTTTTCTAAATTTCAACTAATTATAACATATTTTGATATGTTTTGCTATCAATTTACAAAAAAAATTGTTAGAAAAAATTTCTAAAATATTTTTTTAAAAGTTGAAGAAAATAATAGTATAAAACTTTATTAAGTTTTATGAAAAATAAAAAGAAAAGTTTAGTAAAACAAGCTTTTTAATTTAAAATTATTTTAATTTAGGAGGTTATTATGCCTACAAATACTAAAATAATGTCAGAAAAATTAAAAGAAGAAATAGCAAAAGAATTAGGAGTATATGAACAAGTAAAAAAAGATGGAGGTAGTTGGGGAAATGTTTCCTCAAAAGACTGTGGTAATATAGTTTCAAAAGCAATCGAAATAGCCAATAGAGCAGTAGAATAAAAAATTAGTCATCACAAGACATGTGGAGGTATATATATTAAAATTTTGTTCCTTACTGGTCGGACTTATCATATAAAGGACTTGGTCACAAATTTTAGAACATTCGCCGTTGCGCAGGACTGGTCTGTATGAATTAGCATCATCCCAAACTGTGCGTCACTTAATTTTAATATATATACCTCCACATGTTTGGTGTTGGCTTTGAGTTTTTATATGATAGCTTAGTTGCAAAAAAAGAAAAAAAGTCATATAATCTACAAAGAAAATTTTATATGCAAAAAATATATAAAGTAAATATAAAAATAAGGAGATTAAACAAGGTTTTTTAAGACAGAAAGGATGGGTACATATGAAAGATTTAACAATAAAAAATATATTAGATGTAACAAAAGGTGAATTAATAGTAGGAAATGAAAGAGATATTTGTAAAACATATTCTAAAGATACAAGAATAATACAAAAAGGAGACTGTTACATAGGAATTAGTGGAGAAAATTTTGACGGAAATAAATTTTGGAAAGAAGCATTAGCAAAAGGTGCTTCCACAGTTATAGTACAAAATGTGGATTTTACAAGCGAAAATTTAACAAAGTGGGAAAATAAAAATATAATAAAAGTGGAAAATACTTTAGAAGCATTATACAAAATGGCAAGTTTTAAAAGATCGTTATATGGTAACAATTTTAAATTAGTTGCAGTTACTGGAAGTGTAGGAAAAACAAGCACAAAAGATATAATCTCAAATGTATTATCACAAAAATATAAAACATTAAAAACAGAAGGAAATAATAATAATAATATAGGTTTACCATTAACTATACTAAAACTTGATGACCATGAAGCAGCAGTAATAGAGATGGGAATGAATCATTTTGGAGAAATAAGCTTACTTACAAAAATCGCAAAGCCAACAGTTTCTGTAATAACAAACATTGGAACTTCACATATTGGGAACTTGGGGTCAAGAGAAAATATATTAAAAGCAAAATTGGAAATTCTAGAAGGTATGAAAGAGCCTATCCTTGTTTTAAATAATGACAATGACCTATTAAATGAATGGAATAAAAACGTTAAGGACATTAAAATCATTACTTATGGAATTGAAAATGCATCAGAAGTAATGGCAGAAAATATAAAGTATAAAGAAGAAGATAGTGAGTTTATATGTAATTTAAAAGGGAATAAATTTAATGTTAAAGTACCTGTTGCAGGAATGCATTTTGTAATGAATGCACTAAGTGCAATAGCTGTAGGGAGCTTTTTAGGATTGAACCAAGAAGAAATAAAAAAAGGGATAGAAACATTTTCCTTAACGAAAAAGAGAATGGATATTATTGATGTTAATGAAAATATAAAAGTTATAAATGATGCATATAATGCAAGTTTCGAATCAATGCAAGCATCTTTAAAAAATTTAGGAAGATATGATGGTTACCAAAAAGTAGCAGTATTAGGGGATATGTTTGAATTAGGTGACTATTCGGAACGTTTACATACAGAAGTCGGCAAAGAGGTAGTAAAAAATAAAATAGACTTATTAATATGTGCTGGAAAAAATGCAAAATTTATAGTTCAAGAAGCACTAAAATTAGGAATGCCTATAGAAAAAGTATTTTACTATGAAGAAGAAATTAAAAATTCAGATTTGCTAGATAAGATCAACTCAAAAGTAAAAACAGTAATATTATTTAAAGCTTCTAATGGAATGAAATTTTTTGAATTAGCAAATAAGTACATAGAAAATTTTAAACAGATAGGGTAGAAAAGTTGAAAAATAATTATTTGATTTTTTCAACTAGATTTATAAGTTAGTAGGAATGATTTTAATTATGAAAAAGTTAAAATTAGGAGTTGTATTTGGTGGAATCTTAACAGAAAACGAGGTTTAAATTCTTTCTGCTAATTCAATATTAGGAAACTTAAGTAAATTATAAAGATTTATTAGATAAAATAATTGAACTAGCTTTAGAGTAATGATATGTAACAATTTTCTATCTAAATTTTAATATAAGTATAGAAAAATTCTAAAAATGTGATATAATATTGTTACCTGATTTTAGGAGGATGTCAAATGATTTTCAAAGATTATTATAAAATACTAGATTTAAATACAAGCAGAGTATCTTTAGATGAAATAAAGGTAGCATATAGACAAGCTGCTAAAAAATATCATCCAGACTTAAATGTGGGAGATAATTTAGCAGAAGACAGAATAAAAGATATAAACGAAGCATATAGAATATTATCATCACCATCAGCAAAAAGAAAATATGACAGAACATGGAATGCACATTTTGATAAAGAGCAAAGAAAAGCTAGAGGCAAAGAATCTATATTTGATATGTTTTTAGGTAATATAGTAAAGCAAAAAGAAGATGAATATACAGGGCAAGAAAAAATTGCATTAAAAGGTGAAAACATTGAAACAGAAATAAAAGTTAGTATAGAAGATGCATATTATGGTTTAGAAAAAAAGATTTCTTTGCGTACAGTAGATGGTAAAATGAAGACATTTTCAGTGAATGTACCTGAAGGAATAAGAGATGGTGAAAAGATTAGATTAATTGGACAAGGTAAAAAAGGTAAAAATGGCGGTAAAAATGGAGATTTGCTCATAAAAATAAATATAGAAGATGGCAAAAAATTCAGACTAAGAGGTTGTGATTTATATACAGATTTATTTTTATCACCATGGGAAGCAGCCTTAGGAACGAGGGTTAATATAAAGACAATAGATGATGAAACAAAAATATATATTCCGCAAGGATTACAAAGTGGCGAAATAATAAAAATTCCAAATAAAGGTTATAAAAATGGTAAAGGTGGAAGAGGAGACCTAGTAGCAGAAGTGAAAATTATGGTACCAAAAAATCTGGAATTAGGCGAAAAAGAAATGTTTGAAAAGTTAAGAGATATGTCCAATTTTAACCCTAGAGAATTATAGAAAAAGCGAATACATATAAAAAACAAAAAGAAGTAATAGACAAATTGATTTAGGTCTGGTAAGAGTTCCTTTTTTACCAATAAAGCATAACAACCAAAGAATCAATGTCGAAATAAATAACAATAGTATGTTAAGGATGAATTTAAAAGAAAAATTTAAAGGTATAATAATAGCTCCAATACCAAGAATAAGTGAAATATTAAGGACACAAGAGCCAATTAAATTTCCAATGGCTAAATTTGTGTCTTTTTTTATTATTGCAACTATTGATGTAATGAATTCAGGCATAGCAGTTCCAATGGCTACGATAGTAGAACCAATAACAATTTCAGAAATATTTAAACTCCTTGCTATATCTGAAGAAAAATCTACAACAAAGTCACCTCCAAATTTTAACAAAATAATGCCCGATATAATTTCAAAAATCGAAACAAAGATATTAATGTTTGATTTTTTATTTGCTTTTTTATAAGATTCAATAATGTTTTTTAATTCTTTAAAAATAGGATAAGAGAAATATATTACAAATAATGAAACTAAAATAATTCCATCTAATCTATCAAGTGAAAAACCATTATCTACATTTATTATACTTAAAATCAATACTGAAAAAGTAGTAAATAAACATACAGGAAGATGTACTCTCTTTATTTCTTCATCAATTATTATAGGTCTAATTAAACCTAATAGTCCTAAAATAAATAATAAATTGCAGAAATTACTTCCAATTGCATTACCAATAATCAAATCTGTAGAGGCACTATTTGCTGAAGTTATTGTAATAATTAGTTCGGGTGCAGATGTACCAATCGCTACAATTGTTAAACCAATTAATATCTCGGGAATGTGAAATCTAAGGGCAATATTGCTAGAGCCTTTAACTAATAAATTCGCACCAGTCATTAATAAAACGAAACCTGCAAGTATCATAAGAAATGATAATATCATAGTTTACTCCAAATAATGAAAAATTTACTTTAATCTTATTTTGTTAAAAAAACAGAAGAATATGCATATATCCCTCAAAATATTGACAAAAACACATGAATATTGTATAATAAAATATGATTATGTGACTAAAGACAAGATGTGGATTGAAATATAAGAATTAGGGGTGTAAAAAATGGAAAAGTGGCAGGGTAAACACTTTAGCATAACTGATCCTAAAGGTGTAAGGACAGTTATATATCAAGTAAATAAAACAGAAAAAGAATTCTTGAAGGACTCACCCAAATACACAGTGCAAAGATTAGATTCAACACAAGAAATTGTAGGAGATAGCCAAAAAAAGACTTTTTATATTGATAATCCTTCAGAAAACGAAGATCAATTAGTAATTCTATCTTTTGGAAAAGACAGAGTTGTGGTTAATACGGCTCTAGTACAAGGAAGCAAGATTTCAATTACTAAAAAACCACTACCGATAAAATTTAACAGCCTTTATTCAGAAGAAGAAACTGTATATAAAGACTTTCGTTATACACCAAACTTGAAAAGACCTATTTGTATAATAGACCCAGAAACTACAGAAGAGGTAAAGCCAACGCTTTATTTTGATGAAAAAACAAACGAAGTAAAAGGAAAGTGTAAATTAAAACCATATAAATCTTATTTTGCCTTTGAAATCAGAGACAAAAAAGAAAATTAAGGAGGAAGTTTTAAATGAAAAATCCAAAAGCACAAAAACACGAAGACATAGAAATAGTATGTGCGATGTTAAACGAAAAAACTAATAAGTTAGAAAGAGGAGAGAAACCAGGTGATGCTACTGAAGTAGGAATTTATGGTAGTAAAGATGGTGTAGATATTAATATTGAAGACTTAATAAATAATGGAGTAGGTACATATGAACTAGACTATTATCCAGAAGAGAATAAGGCAGAAAGAGTATTTAATGACGGAACAAAAAGTAAGGTAGAAAATATAGAGAAAATAAAAGAGATTTATAAAGAAAGAAAAGAAGCCGGAAGAGTAGAGCACGTGGATGATAAAGATATAGCAAATGATAGATAGTACGAAAGATGTAGGTGATAATCTATGAATTACAAAATACAAGGAGCAATAAAAAGAAACAAAACAACATTCATAATATGTGCAATACTATGGGTTATTTTAACCATAGTATTTGTTTCGCCTTTGACATATAGTTTTTTCTTAGCTAAACAAAGTGGTAGCTTTGATTTAACTATTTTTTTTGAGGCAATAGTAGAAAATATAACTAATCCATTTGGAACATTAGGAAATATATTTTCTCAAGGAGCATCAAGAAACTTTTTTTCAGTATGGATAGTTTTTACGATATTCTATATGTTTTTCTTTTTTATAGGCTTTGTTAAATCAGCACCTAAGAATGAGTATTCAGATATAGAACACGGTTCAAGTGACTGGAGCGAAAAAGGGGAACAATATAGAATTTTAAGTAAAAATAAAGGAATAATACTTGCAGAAAACAACTATTTACCTATTGACAAAAGAGGAAATGTTAATGTGCTAGTAGTAGGACGGATCTGGTACTGGTAAATCTGCGTCATATTCAATACCAAATGCATACCAAATGTTAGGTTCATATGTTTTTACAGACCCTAAAGGAGAATTATATGATAGAACAGCAGGGTATTTAAAAGAACATGGTTATGATATAAAAGTATTAAACTTAGTAAGACCAGAATTTAGTGATGGGTATAATCCATTAATGCATATTTCATCAGAAGTAGATGTAGATGTTATTGCAAATATTGTTATAAAAGGTCAAAAATCTGAAAATTCTTCATCAGACCCATTCTGGGATGACTCTGCAGAAATGTTGCTGAAAGCATTAATATATTATCTATTGGCAACAAGACCAGAAGAAGAACAAAACTTAGCAAGTTGTGCAGAATTAGTAAGAGCAGCAAATACAAATGGAGGAAGCAATTTGCTAACAGAATTGATGAGTCAATTACCATATGACCACCCAGCTAGAATGAACTATAAGTCTATTGAAATAGCATCAGAGAAAACATATTCATCTATTTTAAGTACATTACAGTCAAAACTTGGTAAATTTGACTCAAAAGAAATCGCAGAACTAACATCAACAGATACAATTGATTTTGAAGAAATAGGAAATAGAAAGACAGCAGTATATGTAATATCATCAGATACACATTCTGCATATGATTTCTTATTAACAATATTCTTCTCACAAATGATACAACAACTATATGATTTTGCAGATAGAAATGGTGGAAAGTTAAAAGAACAAACATTTTTTATATTAGATGAGTTTGCAAATATAGGTAAAATACCAGATTTTGATAAAAAAATATCAACTTCAAGAAGTAGAAAAATTTCTTTTAGTGTTATTCTACAAAATGTAGACCAATTAGAAGCAGTATACGAAAAATCTTATGAAACCATAATGGGTAACTGTGATACACATGTATTTTTAGGAAGTAACTCATATAAAACAGTAGAATATTTTTCTAAAGCTCTAGGAGAAAAAACAATTGAAAGAGATAGCATATCAATAAATAAAGACAGGCAAAACTGGAGAACGGGAAAAAGCGTATCTGACCAGGTTATGGCAAGAGCTTTAATGACACCAGACGAATTAAGAAGATTAGATAACGACCAATGTATAATTTATGAAAAAGGTCTAAAACCAATAAAGGCAAGGAAATTTTATTATTTTGAACATCCTATGGCAAAAGAACTAGCAAGATATGAAATAAGCCATAATGATATAGGAGAAATACAAAGAGGAAATTGGAGAAAATATAATCCATATAACCCATATGTTGACGAAAACGATAAAACAAAAGAAACAGGAGAGCTAAAAACAGTAGAATCATTAGATGATTTATTTGATGATGATATAGAAGAAAATAAAAAAGTAGAAAGTATCCCAAATAATAATGAAAGTCAAGATATAGTAGAACATGAAAATATTGAAAATAATGAAGAAAATGGTATAAGATTACCATATGAAAATGACGAAGAAAATGAATATGATTTACAAAAAGAGCTAGAGGCTAAATTTGATGAATTATTTGGAAGTATAGATGAGAATAGTTAATTAGGAAGCTGATTAACTATTTTTTTATTTAAAAATATTATAATAGCAACTTTTTAGAAGTTATTTTTTAATGAATCTTTACAAACAGGAGTTCTTGTGATATACTGTTAAAAATAAAAAATAGTTAATAATTTAAAGTAAGAAGGAGAAATAAATCATATGAAATTTGTACATATAGCTGATTTACATATAGATAGTCCATTTATAAATTTAGCAGATAAACAAGGTTTTGGAGATTTAAAGAGATTAGAGCAAAGAAAAGTTTTAAGGAAAATAGTATATTATATAAAAGAAAACAATGTAGATTACTTTTTTATTGCTGGAGATTTATATGAACATCAATATATAAGAAAATCTACAATAGAATATATAAATAATTTGTTTAAAGAAATTCCAGAAACAAAAATATTTATATCACCAGGAAATCATGACCCATATTTAAAAAATTCATATTATAACAAATTTCAATGGAATGAGAATGTATGTATATTTAATTCAAAATTTGAAAAAATCGAATTACCAGAAATAGATATATATGGATATGGATTTAATGATTTTTATTGTACAGAGTGTAAAATAGAAGATTTAAAAATTGACAACAAAGAAAAGTTAAATATTTTAGTTATACATAGTACAATAGATGGTGCAAATATAGAAGAAAAACAATATAATTCTATATCAAGAAAAACTTTAGCAGAAAAAGGATTTGATTATGTAGCAACAGGACATATACATAAAAGACAAATATGGGAAAATCCATATATAGTATATCCAGGTTCAACTGTATCACTAGGGTTTGATGAGTTAGGAGAACACGGAATGATAGTTGGTAATATAGAAGGGAAAGATATTCAAATATCTTTTGTTCCACTTGCCGAAACAGAGTTTGTAGAAAAAAATATTGATGTAACATATATATTATCAAAAGAAGAATTAATAGAAAAAATTAACTTAATAGAAATACAAGAAAATCAATTGGTAAAAATAATTTTAACAGGGAAAAGAAATTTCGAAATTAATACATATGATTTATATAAGTTAATAAATCAAGATAGAATTATAAAAATTAAAAATAAAACAAAAATGAAATATGATTTAAATTCCATGCAAAATGATATAACTTTAAAAGGATTATTTGCAAAAGAATTTTTAAAAAAATTAAATAATGAAAATATTTCAGAAGAAGAAAAAGAAATAATAGAAAAAGCAGTCGAAATAGGGTTAGAAGCATTAGAATAAGAGATTAATATTTTTAGGCGTAGTGAAATTAAAATGTTTAAATAATTAAATAAAAAAGGAGAAAAGTAATTTGAAAATAGATGAAATAAAAATAAATTCATATGGAAAATTAAAAGACAAAGAAATTAAATGTGAAAAGGGGATAAATTTAATTTATGGAAAAAACGAATCTGGAAAATCAACATTATTAAGGTTTATTGAAAACATTTTTTATGGAATATCAAAAAATAAAAAAGGAAAAGAATTTTCCGATTATGATAATTTTTTACCATGGTCAGGAGAAGAATTTTCTGGAAAAATTAATTATGAATTAGATAATGGGGAAAAATACGAAGTATTTAGAGATTTTAAAAAGAAAAATCCAAAAATATTTAATAATAAAAAAGAAGATATTTCTAAAAATTTTAATATTGATAAAAATAAAGGAAATGAATTTTTTTATGAGCAAACAAATATTGATGAAGATTTATTTTTATCAACAATAGTTTCATATCAGCAAAGAGTAAAATTAGAAAAAAACGAGCAAAATTTTTTGGTACAAAAAATAGCAAATATAGTTGGTACAGGAGAAGACAATGTATCATATAAATTAGCAATGGATAGGATTACAAGAAAACAAAGAGATGAAGTTGGGTCTCAAAAGTCTAGGGAAAAGCCAATTAACGTATTACAAAGAAAAATTGAAAATCTAGAGCAAGAAAAAGAAAACTTAAAAGATTTTGAAAATAAAAAATATGATATAGAAGAAAATAAAAATAATTTGGAAAATGAAATTATAAATTTGGAAAAACAAAAAGAATATATTTCATCTTTAAAAAAATTAGAAAATAATCAAAAAATAGAAGAAGAAAAAATTAATTTAAAGGAAAAAATAAAAAAAGAAAATATAGAAAAAATAAATAATTTAAAAAATAATTTAAATAAAAAAATAGAAGAAAATAAAATAGAAAAAAATAAAAAAATAGAAA
>CAWVFT010000043.1:0-12970 GCA_963928635.1 Bacillota bacterium
AGAAGTCCCAATAGAAGAAAGTATTTACTACGAAAATAGATTATATAGTAAAACATATAAAAACGAAGAAAATGAATATGATATAAATTATTATAAAAAAGACGAAAAAATAATATGTGAATTTGCAAAGGTATTAAAATAAAATATAAGAAAATATAGAGTGCAATAATAAAAGGATAGTTAAATAATGGAAAGGGAAATAATAAAATCATAATTGATAAAAAAGTAGTGATTAAAGAGTTAAAAAAATAAATTTTACTTTTTGAGTTGTTAAGTAGGTTACTTAATGAAGAAATTCTAAAACTATAATAGCAATAAAGAACAGTAATGTCAATAGTTAGAGAATACAAAATTTAAAGTAAAAAGAATAGCAAAAAAATTAAAATTAAAACAGGAATAGCGTATTTTATTAGTAAAAATCAAGCTATTCCTGCTTCCTTCAAAATCATTAAGTAACCTACTTAATGATTTTAAGAAGGAGGAGCAAATATGCAAAAGAAGAGCAAAAATAAAGAAAAATACCAAGAAATAACAAAAATGCATTACATAGAAGCAAAAAGTTTAAGGAAAAAAACAAGAGGAAATTTAAAAAATAAAAATTCAGGAATTACATTGCTTGCACTATGTATAACAATAATAGTAATAATAATATTAGCAAGTATAACAATAGGAACCATAGGTGGAGATAATGGCATACTAGGAAATGCAGGAAAAGCAAAGGAAGATACAGAAATATCAAATGAAAAAGAAATAATAAGCGTGGCTGTTGTAAAAGCAATGGGAAAAAATAAAAGAGGAGTATTAAAAGAAGAAGAATTTCAAAAAGAATTAAACAATCAAGCAGGAAGAGAAGGGATAATAGAAGCAACAGATATAGGAGAGGGATTTGAAGTAATATTTATAGAAAGTAATAGATATTACGAAGTAGATAAAGATGGAAATATAGGAGAAGTACAAGAAGTCATAAAAGATAAAAACCCAGGAGATATAACAGTAGGGCAAAATGGAGAAAAATTAGATGGAAGTCAAGAGCATCCATATGAAATATGGTGTATAGAAGATCTAATATCATTTTCTAATATGGTTAATGGAAGTGGAATTAAATTAGAAGATGGAAAGCCAACCGAAATAACAAGTGGAAATAGCTTTAAAGATAAATATATAGAATTAAAAACTAGTTTAAATTTTAACTCCAAGATATCATATAATGATAGTGAAAGAACAGATTATGGAAATATAAATGGAAAAGAAAATGACGGAAATACATTAATAAATGAAATGACAACAGGAACAGGCTTTAGACCAATAGGAAGTGAAAAGTCTTATTTCGAGCGGAATTTTTGAAGGAAATGGAAATATAATTAGCAATATTTACATAAAACAAGATAAAAATGATATTGGTCTTTTTGGCGTAATCCATGAAAGTATAATACAGAATCTCAGTGTATCAGGAAATATAGAAACTACAGGAGATTATGTTGGAGGAATAGTCGGCAGAACACTAGCGATGGATAATAAAAAAATAATAAATTGTGGAAATTATTGCGATATATTAGGTAATAATTATGTAGGTGGAATAGCTGGTGGTAGTGGAGGAGACATAGAAAGATGTTATAACAAAGGAAATATATCTGGAAAAGGAACACATATAGGAGGAATTGTCGGAAATAAAAATAAGGGTATAACTAAATTTTGTTATAATACAGGGATTATAAAAGGAAGTCAGTATATAGGAGGAATATTTGGAATACAAAGCCTAACTTCTCGAATTATTAACAGTTATAGTGTTAATAAAATAGAACGGTAATAGTATGATAGGGGGAATTATAGGATCTAATAATGGTTCTTCTCCAGAATCAATGAAATATTGTTATTTCCTAGATATTTCGGCTAAAAAGATTACTAGTTATGGAAGTACAGGAACTAATTGTAAATCTATGACAGAAGAAGAAATGAAAAGCGATGATTTTGTAGATTTACTAAATGAACAAGCAGGAGAAACTATCTGGATAAAAGACAAAGAGAATAAAAATGGAGGTTACCCTATTCTACTTTCCTCTGGCCTCTATCATTAGAATTATTGGTGTGGCTATTATTGCCACACATTTTTTCATATTCCTTGCATTTTATCTTATAATCCATTTGCATACACAAATATTTGTAATAGCTATATGCTTGTTCATATTGCATAATAGGATTAAACATAGGATCTTTATACATATCATTTAAATCAGAATTCTGAGGTGGCATATTATAATCAAAAAAAGGTGAAAAATTATCCATGAAAAATCAACTCCTATAAAAATATATTGTTCTATTTGGCAGAGGTTATATTATTTAAACATTGAACTGCGACATTCAGTTATTAAAATATATATTATATAAAAAGAAAAATATTACAAATCCAAATTAAAAATTGGAATAAAATTAATAAAAAGAAAAGTATAAAAGGCAGAAATTATGCCATGCAATAATTTTCCATAAATATAAGGTTTGATAGATAAATCAGTTTTAGAAGTAATACTAAGAACCTGAAGAAGAACAGAAATACCACCAAAACCTAAAAGAAAAGCACAAAAAATTATATTTATAGAAATATTTTTCAAATTAATATTACAAATTTGGTTAATACCATTAGTTATTTCAAGTATTCCAGTAATAAAAGGAGATGCAAGAGAAGTATCTAAGCTGAAAATATTGAATATAGGTTTTATAAAACCAGATAAAATGTTTAAAATTCCACTTGATTTTAGTATAGATATAATGCTAGAAAATATTATAATAAATCCACCTATCATAAAAATAGTGGAAAGACTTTTAGTAATGCTTTCAGATAAAATTTGTCCTAAATTTGATATATTAACATTTTGATTAGAAGAATTATCTGAAATGATATTTTTACTTACATATTTAGAATCATCTTTCGAATTCCAAAATCTAAAAGTAATGCCAACAGTTATAGAGGCCAAAATATGAGTAATCAGTAGCAAAACTCCAACTAATGTATTTCCAAACATACTTATTCCAACAGTACCAACAATAAATAGAGGACCAGAATTATTAGTAAAACTAAGTAATCTTTCGCATTCAGACTTAGTACAAATATTTTTTTCTCTAAATTCACAAGCGATTTTAGCTCCAACAGGATATCCACTTATAATTCCCATAATTAAACCAAAAGAGCCTTCTCCTCTAATGTTAAATAAAGGTTTCATAAATTTATTTAACAGTCTGCCTAAAAAATGAATAATATTTGTATGTAATAATAATTCAGTAGTAATAAAAAAAGGAAAAAGAGAAGGAACAACAGATGTAGCCCAAAGTGTTAATCCATTTTTTACTGCAGTTAAATTATTTTTTGAAAACAATAGCAAACAAATTGCAAAAATCATAAATATTATTGCAAAAAAATTTCTTTTTATTTTAATCACAAAAAAATGGCATTTTGAAAACATAAAATCACCTTTTAAAATATATGTTAGTATTTAGCATTTTATCCTCAAAACAGTTAAATATTGTATGAAAAATCTTAATTTGCACATAATATAAAAAACATAGAATGAAAGGATAAAAATAATGAATGGTAAAGATGAAAAAGATTTCGATTATAGAGATGAAGAAATAGGAGAGGATGCAACAGAATATGGGGAGTTTATATCAACATATTTTGCATGGATACCACCAGAAAAACAAAAGGAAAGGGCAAAAGAATTACACAATATGACAAATAATACTAAAAATTCAAAAAAAGAAGAAAATAAAGGAGTAAGTAGTAAGAAATAGGGAAAAGAAAATAAGTAAAAACAAAGAAAAAAAGAGAAAAAATAAGGAAAAATGAGAATAATATACGATAATGTAAGTATTTGCAAGATAATTCGTGATTTTTCTATAATTTTAATATTGAAAAAATAGAAAAATCATTTATAATATAAATGTAGGTCAAAGAAAGTCAAAGTCAAAAATAGGAGGCGTTAATATGAGAATCTCAGATGTAATAGAAGAATTTATAAAAGAATTATTTGATGAAAATCCAGATGATTATATAGAAATACAAAGAAACGAATTAGCACATCAATTTAATTGTGTACCATCTCAAATAAACTATGTAATAGAAACAAGGTTTAAGCCATCACAAGGTTATTATGTAGAAAGTAAAAGAGGTGGAGGAGGCAATATAAAAATAAAAAAAATAAAAACAAACAAATCAGATTATATTACTTATATTATAAATAATATAGGAAGTGAGATGACATCAAATGATGTAGACATTTTAATAAGTGATTTTTTGACATACAATATAATAACAAAAGAAGAAGCAAGACTTTTAAAAGTAGCAACAAGTGATAATGTACTAAAGTTAGATAAAAACATAAAAGATGAAGTAAGAGCAAGAATATTCAAAAATATGTTATTAAACATAGAGGAGGTATAATTATGTTATGTGATAATTGTGGAAAAAGAGAGGCAAATGTTAGATATTCTGAGAGTATAAATGGTATGAAAAAAGAGATGAATTTGTGCGAAGAATGTGCAAGAAAGTTAGGAATTACAAATCAATTTGATTTCAAAATGCCATTGGATTTTCCAAACTTTTTCGGAAGTTTCTTAGAAGATTTTTCAGAACATGAATTTATGCCATTGTTTGAACAGACAAAAACTGTAAGATGTAATAATTGTGGCACAACTTTTGAAGATATAGTAAATACTGGAAGATTAGGTTGTGAAAACTGTTATGATACATTTGGAGATAAGTTAGATACTATTTTAAAAAGACTTCAAGGTTCAAGTAGACATATAGGAAGATTAGAAGAAACTTTTAATAGTAAAAATGAAAATCTAGAAGAGAAAAAAGCGGATACTAAAGATGAAAAGAAAGATAGTAAATTAGAAAAATTGCAAGAAGATTTAAAATTAGCTATTAAAGAAGAAAGATATGAAGACGCAGCTAAGATTAGAGATGAAATTAATAAATTAACTGACGAAAAATAATTATAAAAATATATTAATCTTTGAGCTTATATACAGTTATATATTTCATATATCCCAAATTAAGGAAGGAGAATAAACATGAATTGGTATTTACAAAGTGGTAAAGATTCAGATGTAGCCATAAGCAGTAGAATAAAGTTTTCAAGGAATCTTAAAGGTTTCAAATTTAATTTAAAAGATAGAAATAGTATAGAAGAATTAGAAAATAAAATAAAAGATAATCTATATTTAATTGGATATGATTTAAAATTTATTAAACTAAAAGACTTAGATGATATAACAAAACAAAGTCTAGTCGAAAAGAATCTAATAACACAAGATTTTGCATTTAATAAAAGTGATGTAGGAAGTATATTAATAAATGATGAAGAAAATATTTGTATAATGATAAACGAAGAAGATCATTTAAAAATTCAAGTATTTTCATCAGGGCTAGATTTAGAAAATACATTAAACCTAGCAATAGAAATTGATAAAAAAATAGGAAATATATTAGGATATGCAACAAGTAAAAAATATGGATATTTAACTTCTAATCCTAATAACTGTGGTACAGGCTTAAGAGCATCTGTATTAGTTCATTTACCAGCTTTATTAGAAACAGGAAATATAAATCAAATATTTGATATTGTTAGTAAATTCGAAGTAAATATAAGAAGAATGAATAATAAGATAAGAGCTGATGAAAATGATATATTTTTAATTACAAATAAAAAGACAATAGGATTAACAGAAAATGAAATAATACAAAGTATAAATATAATTGCTCAAAAAATAATAGAACAAGAAAGAAGAATAAGAAAATTATTAGCGAAAAACAGTATAGAGTTAGAAGATAGAATATATAGAAGTTATGGAATACTTACAAATAGTAGGAAAATATCATTAGAAGAAGCAAATAAGTTATTATCATATGTAAAAATAGGAACTGACTTAGGTATTTTAAAAGAATTAGATGATTTAAAAGTACAAAAATTGTACTTATATATAAAACCTGCAAATATGCAAAAATACTTAGGAAAAGTTTTGAATTCAGAAGATGAAGATATCGAAAGAGCAAATGTTATTAAACAAATAATACATGGTTAGGAGATGATTTTTATGACATATAAATTTACAAATAGTTGTAATAAAGCTATAGAAATAGCAAGTGAAATTGCTATGGAATTAGGTCATAGCTATATAGGAACAGAGCATATTTTATATGGCTTAATAGAAGAAGAAAATGGTATAGCAAGTAAGGTTTTAAATAACCAAGGCATAACTGCCGAAAAAGTTTTAGAAACAATTGAAGCTTTTGTAGGAAAAGAAGAGCCTATTAATCAAATTGTAGATTTTACACCTAGGACAAAAAGAATAATAGAAATATCATTCCTTGAAGCAAGAAAATTGGGATACAACTACATAGGAACAGAACACCTATTAATTGCAATTTTAAGAGAAGGAGACAGTATAGCAACAAGAATTTTATTAAACCTAGATTGTGATATTCCAAAATTATATAATGAAATAATAAGAGTAATAAATGAAGGAGAAAATTATGTAAGAGGAGATGACATACAAGGAAATTATTCAAAAAACGGCAAAGGTAAAAGAGGAAGTTTTAATCAGACACAAGCATTAAATCAATTTAGTGAAGACTTAACAATGAAAGCAGAAGAAGGAAAACTAGACCCTATAATTGGTCGTAAAGAAGAGATAGAAAGAGTAATACAAATTTTATCAAGAAGGACAAAAAATAATCCATGTTTGATAGGAGAGCCAGGTGTTGGAAAAACAGCAGTAGTAGAAGGTTTAGCAGAAAAAATTGTATCTGGAGATGTTCCAAATATTTTAAAAGATAAAAGAGTAGTTTCACTAGATATTTCTGGAATGGTAGCAGGAGCTAAATATAGAGGAGACTTTGAGGAAAGAATAAAAAAAGCTCTAAATGAAGTAAAAAAAGCAGGAGATGTTATTTTATTTATAGATGAAATTCATACAATAGTTGGAGCAGGTGCAGCAGAAGGAGCAATAGATGCAGCAAATATACTAAAACCACTTTTAGCAAGAGGAGAAATTCAATTAATAGGTGCTACAACTTTAAATGAATACCGTAAATATATCGAAAAAGATGCAGCGTTAGAAAGAAGATTTAGTCCAGTTACAGTAAATGAGCCATCAGAAAAAGATACAATACAAATACTAAAAGGAATCAGAGATAAATATGAAGCTCATCACAATGTAAAAATAACAGATGAAGCAATTAATTCAGCAGTAAAATTATCTGTTAGATATATAAATGACAGATTTTTGCCAGATAAAGCAATTGATTTAATTGACGAAGCAGCATCTCGTGCAAGGCTAAGAACATATACAGAGCCAGATAGCTTAAAGAAATTGCAAGAACAAATAGATGAAAAACATAAAGACAAAGAAGAATTTGTACGTAATCAAAAATTTGAAGAAGCTGCAAAAGCAAGAGATGAAGAAAGAGAATTAAAGGCAAAATATGAAAAAGAGGAAAGTAAATGGAAAAATAAAAATACAAAATCTTTAGTAGATATAACTGAAGATAATATTGCAGAAGTTATTGCAAGTTGGACAGGAATACCTGTTAAAAAGATAACAGAAAATGAGAATCAAAAATTAAAAAATCTAGAAAAATCATTACATGAAAGAGTAATAGGACAAAATGAAGCAGTAGAAGCAGTAGCAAAGGCAATAAGAAGGGGAAGAGTAGGCTTAAAAGACCCAAAACGTCCAATAGGTTCATTCTTATTCTTAGGTCCAACAGGTGTTGGTAAAACAGAATTGTCAAAAGCATTAGCTGAAAGTTTATTTGGTGATGAAAATGCAATGATTCGTATAGATATGTCTGAATATATGGAACCACATTCTGTATCAAAATTAATAGGTTCACCTCCAGGATATGTTGGATTTGACGAAGGTGGTCAATTAACAGAAAAAATAAGAAGAAAACCATATTCAGTAATTTTATTTGATGAAATTGAAAAGGCTCACCCAGACGTTATGAATATGTTATTACAGATATTAGAAGATGGACGTTTAACAGATAGTCAAGGAAGAACAGTAAGTTTTAAAAATACAGTAATTATAATGACATCAAACTTAGGAGCAAGAATTATTACAGACAAAAAATCATTAGGATTTTCAAATAAACAAGAAGAATCAGATACTCAAAAACAATATGAAGAAATTAAAAAAGAAGTTATGGAAGCTGTGAAGAAAGAATTAAGACCAGAATTTATAAACCGTATTGATGAAATTATTGTATTCCATAAACTAAATGATGAAGAGATAAGTCAGATTATTGATATAATGTTAAAAGAAGTTCAAAATAGATTAAAAGAACAAAAAATACAAGTGGAGTTTAAGCCAGAAGTTAAAAAATTAATATCTAGTAAAGGCATAGATAAAAACTTTGGTGCAAGACCATTAAGAAGAACAATACAAAATTTAGTTGAAGATAGTTTGGCAGAAGAGATTTTAGATGGAAATTTAAAAAAGAATAAAAAAGCACAAATTGGAATCGATAATGACAAAGTCGTAGTTCAATAGAAATAGATAAATTTGAACTAAAAATAGTCAAAAGAGACAGACCTATTATTTTAATATAATTAGGTCTGTCTTTTTTATCCATCTTTAATTTAATGTAATATTCCAATATTAAAAATTGGCTTGTTCCTTTTGTGTATTTTTTATGCGATTTTGTACGATTCTTTTATTTTATAAGATAATGTCTATCATCAGTAAGCCCAATCATCCAAACTGGAGAAACATCAAAGTATTTAGATATTTTCATTACCATAGCTATAGACACATTTTTATTTTTAGAATTAGCATATTTTGAAATTGTGCCTTTAGATTTAAAACCAAGGTCAGTAGCAATTTCTGTATATGTTTTATTTGATTCATCTAATAATTCTGTAAATCTTTTTGCGAAAATCTCTTTTTCCAAGGCAAATACCTCCTAAACTTAAATCAAATAAATTATAACATGGAAAATAAATTTTGTAAATATTGAAAAGTGTTAATTTATGATAAAAAGAGACAAATTTCGACAGAAAAAGATAATTTTTTCAAATTGATGTTTTTATTGCATATGAAAAATTGCCTTTCATTTTGAACCTATATGGATTTTCACGTATATTTTACCAAATAGGTAAAAAAATTTAATAATTAAAACAAAATCTTAAGATAAAAACTATTGACAAACATTATAAGATATTATAAAATGTTTCTAATTCAGGAACAAAAAGGAGAAAAAAATGGAACCAGAGGTTGTAGGAAAAAGAGTAGAAAAATTAATAAAAGAGTGTAATATAGATAAAAAATATTTAGCAGAAAGTTTAAATATTAGTGTGAAATGTCTAGAAGAAAAATTAAAGGGAAAGCAAGAATTCTTTGTAAGTGATGTAATAATAATTACAGAGATTTTAAATTTAGATATTAATACAGTTGCACAAATATTTTTTGGTACAAATATAGAAAGTAAAGATTCAGAAATACAAGAGGACAAAAAGCAAGCATAAAAATATATAAAAGCCAATTAGTTCAAAAAAATAAAACTACCTCAAACAAAAGGAAACTATTTGAAAAAATCAATTAGTTTCCTTTACTTTTTGGCAATTTTAGGGTATAATGTAACAAGTTAGTTTTAAGGAGTAATATTAAATTTAAAAAGTAAAGGAAGGGATATTTTATGCAAGAAAATAGCAACAATAATCAAACAGAAGAATTAGATATAAATCATCTAATGCAAATTAGAAGAGAAAAATTACAAGAGTTACAAGAACAAGGAAAAGACCCATTCGAAATAACCAAATTTAATAGAACAAATACAGCAGGAGAAATAAAGGCAAATTATGAAAAATTTGAGCAAAAAGATGTAACAGTATGTGGAAGAATAATGGCAAAAAGAATAATGGGAAAAGCATCATTTTGTACAATTCAAGACTGTGATGAAAAAATACAAAGTTATGTAAGTATAAATGATTTAGGAGAAGAAAGCTATAAAGCATTTAAAACATTTGATATAGGGGATATAATCGGAATTACTGGATTTGTATTTAAAACAAGAACAGAAGAAATATCTGTACATGCAAAAGAAGTAACATTACTTTCAAAATCATTAAGACCATTGCCAGAAAAATTCCATGGATTAAAAGACCCAGATTTAAGATATAGACAAAGATATACAGATTTAATAGTAAATCCAGAAGTTAAACAAACATTCTTATTAAGAAGTAAAATAATTAGTAATATAAGGAAAATATTAGAAGAAAAGGGATATTTAGAAGTAGAAACACCAATATTAAATACAATTTCAGGAGGAGCAACAGCAAGACCATTTATAACACATCACAATAGCTTAAATATTGAAATGTATTTAAGAATAGCATTAGAATTAAATCTAAAAAGATTAATTGTAGGTGGATTTGATAGAGTATATGAAATAGGAAGAGTATTTAGAAATGAAGGAATGGATATAAGACATAATCCAGAATTCACAATGTTAGAATTATATGCAGCATATCAAGATTATCATGATATGATGGATATAACAGAAGAAATATTCTCAAGAACAGCACAAGAAGTGCTAGGAACAACAAAAATAACATATCAAGGACAAGAAATAGACTTAAAACCAGGATGGAAAAGAATTTCTATGATAGATTCTATAAAAGAAGTAACAGGAATAGATTTTAATGAAATAAATACAGACGAAGAAGCTGTAAAATTGGCAAAAGAAAGAAATCTAGAAATTCCAGACAAGACAAAAGAAACAAGAGGAGATGTAATAAGTATATTCTTTGATGAATATGTAGAAAAAACACTAATACAACCAACATTCATATATGATTATCCAGTAGAAATATCACCACTTGCTAAAAAGTCTCCAAAAGATAAGAGACTAACAGAAAGATTTGAAGCATTTATTGGTGGAAGAGAATATGGAAATGCATTCTCAGAATTAAATGACCCAATAGACCAATATGAAAGATTCAAAAAACAAGTAGAAGCAAGAGAAGCAGGAGACGAAGAAGCTGGAATGATGGACGAAGATTATATCCAAGCTCTAGAAATTGGATTACCACCAACAGGTGGATTAGGAATAGGTATAGATAGACTAATAATGTTATTAACAGATGCAGCATCTATAAGAGACGTACTATTATTCCCAACAATGAAACCAATAAAAGATCTTAATTAGGGAAAGGGCTGATAGTAATCATGATAGATTTTTCAAAAGCAACAGAAGAATTAAATACTTATAGAGGATCTGAAAAAAAGAAAACATTGATATATGACAATAAAAAATATTTAGTTAAATTTCCAGACCCAATAAGAGAAAAAAATAAAAATATATCATATATAAATAATGCTTTTTCAGAATATCTAGGAAGCAATATATTTAAAATAGTAGGATTTAAGACTCAAAACACAATATTAGGAACATATATATATAATGGAAAAGAAAAGATAGTATGTGCCTGTGAAGATTTTACAGATGGAAACCATGTTTTATATGAATTTGAAAAATTAGCTTTAAGTGCAAATCCTGATAAAAAAATAGAAACAGAATTAGAAGATATTATTGGAGTTATAGAAGAAACAAAAATAGAGACAAAAGATAATATAAAAGAAAAATTCTGGGATATGTTTATAATAGATAGCTTAATTGGAAATACTGATAGGCACAATGGAAATTGGGGAATTTTAGTTAATGCAAGAAGTAATATGGCAGAATTTGCTCCTATATATGACTGTGGTTCATGCTTGAATCCTATGTTAGATGAAAAAGATATTGAAAAATTAAGTGATGCCGAAATAAAAAATTTAGCAATTAATTGTTATTCTTGTATAAAGGAAAATGGGAAAAAAATAAATTATATGACATTTATTAAAAGTTTAAAAAATGAAGATTGTAATAAGGCAATATTGAGAATTTTTGAAGAAATAGATTTAGATAAAATAAATAAATTTATAGATAATATATCTTGTATGACATCTTGTAGAAAAGATTTTTATAAAAAAATAATTTATTTAAGATATAAAATCTTAGAAGAGACAAGAAATAAGATTATATTGGTATAAATTAAAATTATTAAATTTAAAAGTTTAAATAAGTTACGAAAATTTTATTAAGAAAATATCGGGGAAGATAGGAGAGAATATGTTTAATTTTTCATTTGATAAAAGAATAATTTATATAATAATAGCAATATTAGCCTTAACAGCAATAGTGCAATATGTTACAAATCCAGGAGCATTATTTAGCTTAGTAATTAGTATACCAGCGGTATTAATTGCAATAACATTCCATGAATTTGCACACGCATTTGTAGCAGATAGATTAGGAGATGATACAGCAAGAAGAGAAGGAAGGTTAAGCCTAAATCCATTCACACATTTAGATCCAATAGGAACATTGTTATTACTAGTAGCAGGATTTGGATGGGGAAAACCAGTACATGTAGACCCAAGAAACTATACTAGAAAAATGTCAATGGATAAATGTGAGGCAATAGTATCAGCAGCAGGACCACTTATGAATATAATATTAGCAATTATATTTGCACTAATATATTGTGCAGTATATAAATTTGGAAGTATGCAATTTTTATCTTCAACTGCTGGAGCAATTACATTATTAATATTATCTAGGATAATATTAACAAATGTTGGACTTGGAGTATTTAACTTAATACCACTGCCACCATTAGATGGTTCAAAAATAATAATGCCATTTTTATCATACAATGCAAAACAATGGTTTATAAGAAATGGAAATATATTTTATATAATATTTGTAGTAATTTGGATAACAGGAATAGCAGGAATAATAATATCACCAGTGATAGGTTGGATAAGTACAGGCATATTAAACTTAGCAAAATTAATATTTGGATTAGGAATTTAGAAACGTTGCCAAAAGGGACGGGGCAATTTGGCAACTTTAAAAATTGCCAAATTG
>CAWVFT010000044.1:0-16007 GCA_963928635.1 Bacillota bacterium
AGAAGTCCCAATAGAAGAAAGTATTTACTACGAAAATAGATTATATAGTAAAACATATAAAAACGAAGAAAATGAATATGATATAAACTTTTATAAAAAAGACGAAAAAATAATATGTGAATTTGTGAAGGTATTAGAATAAAATTATAAAAAAATATAAAAAGCAAAAAAGTTAGATAAATTAAACAAAAAAGAGAAAAATAAAGAACTAGTCAAGTGGATATATTTCTTAGAAGAGCCAGATGGGGAGAGGGTGAAAGAATATATGAAAAATGATAGTGGAATAAAAGAGGCAAAAGGAAAATTAGAGACAATGAGCGAAGATGAAAGAATGCAGATATTAGCAGATTTAAGATTAAAAGCAATAATGGATGAAAAAGCTATAAAAAGATTAGGATATGAAGAGGGAAAAGAGGATGGAAAAGAAGAAGGAAAAAAGGAAAAAACAATAGAGATAGCCAAAAAAATGAAAGAGAAAAATATTGATATTATTATGATAAAGGAAACAACGGGATTAACAAAAGAAGAAATAGAGAAATTATAATTAATAACACAAAAAGGAATTTGTTTAAAAATTGACATAATCTTTTTATGAACAAATTCCTTTTGTATAATCCAAATTACTTAAAGAATCTTGCTCAAAACCTAAAGTATAAATATTAGTAGCCAAAATTTCCTTTTGCATCATTGTTTTATAATTTTTATTAGTATTTAAATACATAAACCTTTTCACAGATGTTATAATTTCCAACTTTGGATTAGCTTTAGCAATTTCTGAAACCAAAAATTTACCTTTATCATTAAAAGCAAGAATTCTCATGTAAGGATAAACTTTTTTAGACATATCCATATCATTCTTAGAAATACCAATTAAGCTATATAATAGAATTCTTTGAAGTCTAGTTTTAGTATATCTTTTTGTTGAAATAATATTAAATAGTTCATCTAAAGAATTGCAAGAATCACTAGCTTTTTTAATCAAATGTTCAAGACCTTCAGAAACATCTGGCAAATTTTTAATATCAGTAATAGACATTTTTCTTAAATTATAAATAATTTCTTTTTCAAAAACAGATAAATCAGAAACAATATGTCCATTTTTAATATTTTCAAAAAGTATAGAAAAACTGCTTTCTGGCAATAATTTTTTTAATAAAGGTATATTATCATCCTTAATTATATTTCTAATTGCTGTACTACTTGCTATATTTCCACTAATCTTATTACTATTATATTCAGACTCAAACCTTTGAATTGAATAAGGTTTAATGATGCTCTTATATTTTTTTAAAGCCTTCAGATATTCAATTGCCAAAATATTATTAGGAGAAGATAAAATATTTGCGTACTTTTTAATATCTTTAAGATACATCATTAAAGCATTAGATCTAGCTTTAGGAAATGAAACTCCCTTTCTTAATTCTATAGATAACAAGCTTTTAAAAGCTTTAGGTTCTTCATATAAAATAGTTGCAATTCTATCAAGAATTTCTAAATTGTTGGTCTCAGCGCCAAAAGATAAGAAATCAACAATTTTCATTGAATCCAAAAGTTTAATTGCACCTTCAGCAAAATTCTCAGCACTAGAAATTGAATAAAGAAGCGGAAGTTCAACAACTAAATCAAAGCCATTATCTAATGCCATTTGAGCTTTAGACCATTTATCAATTATCGAAGTAGAACCACGTTGTGTAAAATTGCCACCTAAAATTGCTATAGAATATTTTGAATCAGTATCTTTTTTTGCTTTTTGAAATTGATACAAATGCCCATTGTGAAAAGGGTTATATTCAGCAATTACTGCCAGTACATTACTCATAAGAAATCCTTTCTATAAGTTACAGTTCAGCACCTTAAAATTAGAAACGCTCCCGAATATAATAATATATTAATTCTTCCGTCTCCCCATTCTAAAAATTCTAACAAAAGTTTTACAAACTTTTGAGAATTTTTGAACGGTCCCCACAAGTCCCTACAAAATTAATAAATTATTATATTCTCGCGCTATTAAAGTCTGAGTATACAAACTGTAACTTATATAACATAAATTACAATTTTATATTGTTAAAAAAATTAATTATTGATATAATAACATAAAATGAGAGAAAATACAAATAGAAAGGGTTGTAATAATAGTGAAAAAAGTAGTAATTTATACAGATGGAGCATGTTCAGGAAATCCAGGCCCAGGAGGATGGGGAGCAATACTAATGTATGAAGGAAACAAAAAAGAAATATCAGGAGGAAAAAAAGACACGACAAATAACATAATGGAATTAACTGCAGCAATAGAAGGACTAAAATTATTAAAATTCCCATGTGAAGTAGATTTATACAGTGATAGTGCATATTTAGTAAATGCATTTAACCAAGGCTGGATATATAATTGGCAGAAAAACAATTGGAAAACATCAGGGAAAGACCCTGTAAAAAATAAAGAAATATGGGAAGAATTATATAAATTAACGAAAACACATAAAGTAAACTTTATAAAAGTAAAGGGACATAGTGATAATGAGTTTAATAATAGATGTGATGAACTAGCAAGAAAAGCAATAGAAGAATTATAATATTATTACATTTATATTACATACTATAAAAGCATTGAAAATAGAAAAAAACTTTTATATAATAAATTATAATTATTTTGTAGGAGGAATGTAAATGGATACATTTGCAGACTATATATTAGGAGAAAAAGAAATATCAGCTAAATTGGAAATAACATATTATTTAGCAAAGAAAAGAGATATATTTTTTGATAAATCAACAATATTTAAAACAGAAATGGCAAGAATTTTTTTAAATTACGTGCCTTTAGGATTAGATAAAAACCTAATTTTAACAGCTTGTTTACTTTGTAATTGTAAAAAAATCGAAATTTCAAGGAACCTAGACCAATTAAAATCATATGCAAAAGACGGTGCAGAATATTTATTTTCAATAGGATTTGATAAAAGATTTTGCAAAATATGTGAAGAGGTTAACAGATACAGCGAAAGTAACCCAAGAGAAAAAGAAAGTGATGTATTAGAATTAGTAGATCAATTTGGAGGTATGCTTTTAGATAGACCAGAAAGAATCGGACTAAAACCAGACGAAGCATTGGTATTATTAGAACATAGAAATTTAAAAGATAAATACAACAGATATATACATTCCTTTATAGATTTTATAAAAGAATTGCAACAAATACAATATAGAAATAATACAGAGATAACACCAATAGAAGAATTAGTAAATTTATATAGAGAATCAGAAGATGAGAAAAAATTTATCACAGCAGTAGTATATGAGTTTGGTCCACAGATAGATGAGCTATTAGAACAAAGAGGCGGACAAGAATATGCTAAAAATGATAAAATACTAGCCAAAAACAACCCTAACAGACCATTATTTAGTGAAGAAACAACAAGAAAAGTAATGGGACATTTAGAATAAGAGAGAAGGAATTAAAATGCACGAAATATTTGCAGACTTACATGTCCACATAGGAAGATCAGAAAGTGGAAAACCAATTAAAATAACAGCTGCTAGAAGCTTAAACTTTGCTAATATCGCAAAAGAATGTGAACAAAGAAAAGGAATACAAGTTGTTGGAATCATAGACTGTGCATCACCATATGTAATAGAAGATATTGAAAAATTCTTACAAACAGGAGATGCTTACGAGTTAAAAGACGGAGGAATAATATATAAAGATAAAGTATGTATTATTTTAGGAAGCGAAGTTGAAACTTCAGAAATTGGAAGAAATAGCAAAAAGGGAAGTGCTCACAATTTATGCTATTTTCCGTTCTTAAAAGATATAAAAAACTTTTCAAAAGAGATGAGTAAGCACATAAAAAATATTACTCTAAGTACACAAAGATCAGACTTATCTGGATATGATTTAATAGACATTGTAGAAGAAAACAACGGAATTTTAGTACCAGCACATATTTTTACACCATTCAAAAGCTATTATGGAAATTGCACAGATAGATTAGAAAATATATTTAAAGAAAAATACAATAAAATTTTTGCAGTTGAATTAGGACTAAGTTCAGATACATTTTTAGCAGATATGATTTCTGAGCTAGAAAATAAAACATTTGTAACAAATTCTGATGCGCACTCATTACCAAAAATTGCAAGAGAATATAATAAAATGCAAGTAGAAGACATTTCGTTTAAAGAATTAGTTAGAGCATTAAAAAATGAAGATGGAAGAAAGATAATTGCAAATTACGGATTAGATCCAAAACTTGGAAAATATCACAGAACTTATTGTGATAATTGTAATCAAACAATTGAAACAAAAGAACCAGTTGATAAATGTCCATTTTGCGGAGGTGATAATGTAACTTTTGGAGTTTTTGATAGAATTGAATTAATAAAAGATAAAAAAGAAACAAAAAGTCCAGAAAATAGACCACAATATATATATCAAATACCTCTAGGATTCATTCCAGGTGTTGGGGGTAAAACAATAGATAAACTATTAGAAAATTTTAAAACAGAAATGAATATTTTACATAAACTTTCAAAAGATGATATTGAAGCTGTTGCGGGAGAAAAAGTATCAACAGCAATAGAAAATGCAAAAACAGGAAATTGTAAAGTTCACTCTGGAGGAGGAGGAAATTACGGAAAGATAGAGTAGATTTATTATAAATAATAAAAATATATTGTTCTAAAAAACTCTTTATCGAATACAAATTATGTAAGAAACTAATGTAAGATAAGGAGTTTTTATATGAGAAAGAACAAACGATTAAGAATTAAAGAAACAATTATTACACATATAACAAACAATAAAAAAGAATATTTCATAATAAGTCTAATATTTATTATAGGAATATTATTAGGAGTATTTTTTGTTAATCATTTTAACGATTCACAGTCAGAAACAATAAAAAGCTATATATCAAATTTTGTAAATACCCTAAAGAATAATCCGCAGATAGATAATGCTGAATTACTAAAACAAACCTTGATAAATAATATAATTATAGCAAGTATGATATGGTTCTTTGGAACAACAGTAATAGGACTTCCAATAGTTTTTGGATTAATATTATATAGAGGATTTATATTAGGATATACAATAGCATCATGTATTAGCATAATGGGGATACAAAGCGGTTTAATATTCACTTTATCTGCATTATTATTACAAAATATTATATTTATTCCAGCTATAATTGCCATAGCAGTAAGTGGATTTAAATTATATAAATCAATTGTAAAAGATAGAAGAAGAGACAACATAAAACTAGAAATATTAAGACATACCATTTTTTCTCTTTTAATGATAATACTTTTAAGCATTTCAGCTGTAATAGAAACATTTATATCTACAAATATCTTAGTTAGTATGATAAAATATATAGAACTGTAAATTGTAAAAAGTACAAAAAATTCAAAAAAACTATTTACATTTTTAAAATAGTTTGATATAACATATATAGTTTATGTAAAGAGAATATTTAATCAAGGGGTAGGTAAATAAAATGGAAAAACTATTAAAACTTTTTTACGAATATCTAGAAAATGAAAAAAAAGCTTCAAGCAATACTTTACAATCTTATAAAAGAGACTTAAAACAATTCAGACAATATGTAGAATATAAAGATGCACACTATAACAAAATAGATGGAGATTTTATAAACGAATACATAAAAGATTTAGAAGAAGAAGGAAAAAAATCTTCAACAATTCTAAGAGCAATAGCAGCAATACGTGCATTTTACCAATTTGCTGTAAGAAAAGGAAAAATAAAAAAAGATCCAACAGAAAAAGTTCATTCACCTAAAATTGAGAAAAGAGTTCCAAATGTACTAACAACAAAAGAGGTTGAAAAACTATTAAGCCAACCTAAAAATGTTGATATTAAGGGAATTAGAGATAAAGCTATGCTTGAATTTGCATATGCAACAGGAATGAGAGTAACAGAGATAATCTCTTTAAACATAGAAGATGTAAATGTAGAAGAAGGTTTTGTTACATGCCATAATGGCGGAAAACAAAGAAATATACCCCTTGGAAAAATGGCTTTAAAAGCCTTAAAAGAATATATCGATAAATCAAGAGATCAACTAATAAAAGATGAAGATGAAAATTCATTGTTTGTAAATATAAATGGAAGAAGACTAACTAGACAAGGATTTTGGAAAATTATCAAATACTATAAAGAACAAGCACATATTGATAAAGACATAACACCACATGTTTTAAGACATTCATTTGCAACACATCTATTACAAAATGGTGCTGATATAAAAGCTATACAAGTAATGCTAGGACATACAGATATAGCATCAACACAAGTATATATGCAGTTCCAAGATGAAGAAATAAAAAATGCTTACAGAAAAGCACATCCTAGAGCATAGTAATTAAAAAATAACATTTAAAATAAATAAAAGAAAAGCAACTTGCTTTTCTTTTTGTAGTAATATAAGAAATTAAAAAACTAATATTTAAAAATATTTATGCATAGGGAAGGAATATAAAAAAATGAAAACAAAAATTTTAATAATGTTAGGAATAATAATTTTAGCAATAATTTTGTCAGTTCTAGCAATAATTGCATACTTTTTAATAGTAGATATACAGTCCAAAGACCCTACAAAAGAAATAGAAGGATGTCAAATAGAAACCAAAAGCTTTATCGGAAGAAAATTATATATAATCACTCCTAAAGAAAAACAAGATAAATATATAATATATTTTCATGGAGGAGCATATGTTGGAGAAATGACAGAAGCTCATTGGAATTTTGTACAAAACTTATCAAAAGATACAGGCTATACAGTTATAGTTCCAGACTATCCATTGACTCCCAAATATACATACAAAGATGTATTTAACATGATAACTCCACTATATAAAGAAGTTATAGAAAAAGTAACTGCTGATAAAGTAATATTAATGGGAGATTCAGCAGGAGGAGGAATTGCACTAGCACTAGAGGAAAAATTAGGAGAAGATAATATAGAGTTGCCAAACAAAGTCGTTTTAATATCACCTTGGCTAGATGTTAGCATGACAAATCCAGAAATTGATGAAAGACAAAAACTAGATAAAGATTTAAACAAAGAAACACTAAAAATAGCAGGTTTAGCATATGCAGGTAAAGACGGGAAAGATAGTTATTTAGTAAACCCAATAAATGGCCCACTAGAAAAATTAAAAAATGTGACAATATATACAGGAACATACGATATATTAAACCCAGATGTGCATATATTAGTGGAAAAAGCAAAAGAGAAAAATGTAGAAATAGAAGTAAAAGAATACGAAGGAAAAGGGCACATTTGGATAGTAAAAGATATAGAGGAAGAAGCATATAAAGAATTAGTGAAATAAATACTTGACAAATACAAAATATATGATATAATATTTTACGTTACAAGAAGAAGTAATCAACTTCTCACCTTATCTTATGGAAAAAGGTTAGAAATATATACACATAACCAATATGTGAATATTATGATTAATTGGCTTGTAACAAAAGTCAATTTTTTTATTTTGGAGGTGTTTTAACATAAAACAAGAATTACCAATTAATGAGCAAATAAGAGTAAAACAAGTTCAACTGATAGGAGCAAATGGAGAAAAACTAGGAATTCTATCAAATAGAGAAGCATTAGAAATAGCAGAAAAAGAAAACTTAGATTTAGTATTAGTAGCGCCTAATGCAAATCCACCTGTTTGTAAAATAATGAACTATGGTAAATACAAATTTGAACAAGCAAAAAAAGAAAAAGAAGCAAAGAAAAAGCAAAAAATATTAGAAGTAAAAGAATTAAGAGTAACTCCTAATATAGAAGAACATGACTTTGGATTCAAAGCTAAAAATGCGAGAAAATTCTTACAAGATGGAAATAAAGTAAAAATCACAGTTCGTTTTAAAGGAAGAGAAGTAAATAACTCAAAAGCAGGAGAAATTGTTTTAGAAAAATTTGCACAAGAACTAGAAGATATTTCTACTGTAGAGAAAAAGCCAAAATTAGAAGGTAGAAATATGTCAATGGTTTTAGCTAAAAAAGCATAAAAGCTTTTCAAAAAGTAGAAAAAGTAATTTTTCTTTAATAATAAAAATACAAAAAGGAGGAGATTAACTCATGGCTAAATTAAAAACAAACAAAGCTGCTAAAAAAAGATATTCATTAACAGCAACAGGAAAAGTTAAAAGAACAAAAGCAAATAGAAGACATTTACTAGCAAATAAGACAAGCAGACAAAAAAAATCAGGAAAAATTCAAAATGCTTATGCAGATAAAACATGCGAAAAAACAATTAAAAAACTATTACCATATGGTGGTTAATAAAACTGCCCCAATATGGAAAATAAGCAATTTTTAAACAAAAAGAAATAAACAAAATAAGGAAGGTGAAAAAAATGGCAAGAGTAAAAACTGCAAGAACAACAAGAGCAAGACATAAAAAAGTTTTAAAACAAGCAAAAGGTTATTATGGAGCAAAACATTATAGATTTAGAAATGCAAATCAAGCTGTAATGAAATCATTATCATATGCATATGTAGGAAGAAAAGATAAAAAGAGTAATTTTAGAAAATTATGGATAGCAAGAATAAATGCAGCTGCAAGAATCAATGGAACAACATATAGCAAAATGATAGCAGGTCTTAAAAAAGCTAATATAACAATAAATAGAAAAATGTTAGCAGAAATGGCTGTATCAGATCCAAAAGCATTTGCAGAAGTAGTAAAAATAGCAAAAAAAGCGTAAATATTAAAATGCGAAAAAGCTAAATATCAATTAGATAAAATTGATACTTAGCTTTTTTGTTTTTATTGTTTTTTAATTTTAGGTTTTGAAATTAAAGCAGCCAAATAACCAAAGAAAATAGCTGCTGCAATACCACCACTTGCAGCTTTTATACCACCCATAAAAGCCCCGACAAGACCATATTGTTGTACACCTTCTATAGCACCTTTAGCTAAATTGTAACCAAATCCTGTAAGAGGAACAGTTGCTCCAGCACCTGCAAAATCCACTAAATACTGATAAATACCCAAACCACCAAGTATTGCACCAGTTGTAACAAATATTACAAGTATTCTAGCTGGAGTCAATTTTGTTTTATCTATTAAAATTTGTCCAATTATACACAATATTCCACCAACAATGAAACATTTTATTAAAGACGTCCAGTCAAAAACAGCAGTCCAATCTATATCATTCATAAAAATCACTTCCCATTATTAATTTACATCTCTATACTAATTGCATGTGCAATACCTGGAATGCTTTCACCTTGTTGAGAACTAGTAGAATTCATTAAAGCACCAGTCGCAATTAAAAGTAATCTTTTTATCTTTCTATCTTTTAATTGCTTATATAAATATCCAGAAAAAACCGTTGCAGAACAAGCACAACCACTACCCCCTGAGTGAGTATCCTGTTTATTTTTATCAAAAATTAAAATTCCACAGTCATTATAATTTGACTTTATATTATACCCTTGAGAAGCCATAATATCTATAACAATATCCTTTCCGACATAACCTAAATCACCACTAATAATCGCATCATAATAATTAGGCGTACGTCCAGTATCCAAAAAATGAGTTACTAATGTATCTGCAAAGGCAGGTGCCATAGCAGCACCCATATTATTAGCATCTTTAATACCCATATCCACAATTTTACCAGGAGTAATAGATGTAATGTATGGACCTTGACCAGTTTTAGAAACTATCCCACTACCAGAACCTGTAACAGTCCATTGTGCAGACTGAGGTCTCTGATTTCCAAGTTCTAGAGGAAACCTAAACTGTTTTTCTGCACTACAAAAATGACTAGAAGTGGCAAAAAGAGAATAATTTGCAAAACTTTCACAACATATTGCAGATAAACTCATAGATTCAACAAAAGTTGAGCAAGCACCAAATACACCAAAAAAAGGAATATTAGCATCTCTTAGTCCAAAATTAGAAGAAATACATTGGTTTAATAAATCACCAGCAAAACATATATCAATATCTTTATTAGAGATACCAGATTTGGAAATAACTAAATTAACTGTTTCCTTAATAATTTTGCTTTCAGCTTTTTCCCAAGTCTTTTCACCCCAAAATTCATCTTCTAAAGTTTGGTCAAAATATTTACATAGTGGTCCTTCTGCCTCTTTAGGCCCAACAATACTTGCACACTCTAAAATTGTAGGTGGATTATCAAATAAAATTGTTTGTTTGCCTACTTTTTTCAAAAAATTACCTCCTTTATACTAAAGTTATTGACTGAGTAGAAAATATTAAATAAACAATACCTACTAAAATCGATGCTGAAATTCCAAAAACAAGCACAGGTCCTGCAACTGTAAACATTTTTCCACCAACACCCATAACATAACCTTCAGATTTATATTCCATAGCAGGAGAAACAATAGAATTTGCAAAACCTGTTATAGGGATTAAAGAACCCGCACCAGCAAATTTTCCTATTTTATTAAATAAGTTCAAACCAGTTAAAAAAGCAGAAATACCAATTAATAAAATAGAAACTATCGTACCAGAGGTTGCAACATCAAAACCTCTTTGTTTACAAATATTTAAGATAATTTGTCCTATTGTACATATTAAACCTCCAACCCAAAAAGCATTAAAACAATTCTTAATAATAGGAGATTTTGGAGATTTTTGTTCAACATATTTTTGATATTCTTGTTTTGATTCAATTGGGTTCATATTAATTATCCTTTCTATCTAAATCTAAAGTAAAACTTAAATCTAAATCAACGAAATATTCAGCAATTTTATTCCCGTCTATTTTAGCTCTTTGTTCTAAAACTGTAACAGTATTTAAATAATCAATGGTTTTAGAAGCTTCAGCTATAGCTTTTGTAATAGCATCCTTCCAAGAAACGTCGGAATTTCCAGTTATTTTTAAGTGCTTTTCTATTTCCATGTAAAAATCAACCCTTTCTATAACAAATATTTCTTGTAATATTTTTTACATTATTTCAAAAAATATACATTATAATTTTTTGAAAAATAAAGTTACATTTGATACTCTAAAAAAGTTGATATTATAATATTTTTAAAGCTTCGACGCTTGAGTGGAATGAAAATTAGAATTCATTTGGCTTTCGAATGAGGGATGTTCACGGTACTCGAGGTTACGAGAGGGTCTGAGTGAAAGAGGCTCATAAGAAAGCCTTATGAATTCTTTTTGAATGAAATGAACAGGAGAACTTTAAAAATATTATAATATCAACTTTTATAAGTATTGAAATTTATTATAAAAAAATGATAGAATAAAACAAAAAAAGGAATGATAATATGATAGATAAAGCAAGAGAGATAGCATTAAAAATATTAATAGAAATAGAAGAAAATAATGCATATTCAAACATTATATTAAACAAATATATAAATGAAAATAAAAGCAAATTAAGCGAAAAAGACATTGGGTTTATATCAGAATTAATATATGGTGTAACAAGCTTTAAATTAACACTAGACGAAATAATAAAAAAATATTCAAAAATAAAAATAAGCAAAATATCAAAATGGATATTAAACATATTAAGATTAGGAATATATCAAATAATATTCTTAGATAAAATACCAAAATCAGCAGCAGTAAATGAAAGTGTAAATTTAGCAAAAAGATATGGACATAAAGCAAGTTCAAATTTCGTAAATGCAATTTTAAGAAAAGTTACAAAAGAAGACTATAAAGAGCTAGAAAACATTGAAGATAAAATCGAAAAAATTTCAAAGATAACATCAACTCCAATGTGGCTTGTCAAAGAAATAGAAAAAACATGGGAAAAAGATACAGAAGAAATATGTAAGACTTTTAACATAAGGACAAAGATAAATATAAGAATAAATAAATTAAAAATAGACAACGTGCAATTTACAAAAATATTAGAAGAAAATAATATTAAATATAACATTTTATCAAAAGATATGCCAGAATTTTTAGAAGTAGAAAATTTAAAAAATATCGAAAACCAAAAATATTTTAAAGAAGGATATTTTACTGTACAAGATATATCAGCAGGATTTTCAGCAAAACTATTAGAGCCTAAAGAAGGCGAAACATTATTAGATGCATGTTCTGCACCAGGAGGGAAAACAACATATCTTGCAGAAATGATGAATAATAATGGGAAAATATTAGCATGGGATATATATAAACATAGAATAAATTTAATACAAGAAAATGCAAAAAGATTAGGTATTAATATAATAAAAACAGAAATAAAAGACAGCAGTAAATTACATGAAGAATATATAGAGAAATTTGACAAAATTTTATTAGACGTACCATGTTTAGGAATAGGAGTTATAAGAAGAAAACCAGACATAAAATGGCAAAGAAATGAAAAAGATATAGAAGAAATAATCAAATTACAAATGCAAATTTTAGAAAATTGCAGTAAATATTTAAAAAAAGAAGGAGAATTAGTATATTCGACATGTAGTATTTTAAAAGAAGAAAACGAAGATATAATAAATAAATTTTTAGAAAAAAACAAAAATTTCGAGATAAAAAAAGATAAAAACTTCAAAAATGATTTTTTTGAAAAATATTATAAAAATGGAAAATATTTCAATATAAAACCAAGTGAAAAAAATGATGGATTTTTTGCGTGTAAATTAATAAAAAAATAATATTACAAGTATATTACAAAAATATTACATTTAAATCACATTTTGCATACACATATTGACTTTTAACGAAAAATAGATAAAATAAAAGAGTATTATATAGCAAAAAAAACAAATTAATGAAAAAATTTGAAGAATGTTTTTTTTGTAAATGTTTATCATAATAATATAAAAATAAAAGGAGCAAAAAATGGCTAGTTGTTTAGGTTTATTTATAGATAACAATATAATTAAATATGCAAAAGTCTCAAAAGAACATGACAATTTAAAAGTGGAATCATTTGGAGTGGAATTTTATGACAAAATTGATACTGCAATAAAGAAAATAGTAGAAGAAACATACAGTTATAAAACACCAATAAGCATTAATCTTTCAAACGAAACCTATAACTACTTTGAAATGTTTGCCCTTTTAAATAAAAAAGATTTGCCAAAAGCTATCAAAACTGAATTCGAATCACTTTGCAGTGACAAAGGATATAATCCAAATGTTTTTGAATCAAGATATGCATTAGCAAATGATAGTGATAAAGAAAAGATAAAAGTAATTCATGTAAGTAGTAATAAAATTGATTTAAATAAAAAAACACAAAGATTTGAAGGATATGGTCTTTCTGGAATGTATCCTATAGGAATGTCAATTTCTAATTTAATTGACTTAAAACCAAAGGAAAACTACTTAATTATAAATATAGAAGATCAAACATCAATTGTTACTGTTGAAAATGGAAAAGTAAATAATGTAAAATTATTAGAAATAGGAAGCTATGACTTCTTGAGTAAATTGAACTTGAAAGAAAATTCATATTCAAAAGCATATGAAGTATGTAAAGAAACAACTATATACACATCAGAAGGGAAGAACTTAGGGGGGAAAGAATCTCAAAGTTTAGAAGATATAATGCCTGTACTATATGATATAGTAGGACAAGTAAGGAAAACAATAAATGAAAGCTTATTAAAGTTCGACAAAGTATATATAACAGGAACAGCTTCATTAATAAATAATATAGACTTATATTTTGAAGAATATCTTGAAGATGTTGATTGTGAGATATTAAAACCAAGTTTTATTAAAATAACACCAGACATGAATATTAAAGATTATGTAGAAGTGAACTCAGCAATATCTTTAGCACTTATGGGATTAAATGTTGGAGTATCAGGAATGAACTTCAAACAAACTAGCTTAAAAGAGCAATTAGCAAATGCATTAAAAGTAGATATAAATCCAGATAAAAAAGGAAAAGCAAAAAGTTTAGCAGGAAATCTACTTACAAATGACTTATCACAACCATTAGATAAGACCGAAAAAACATTAATTAGAGTTGCAGCATATGTATTAATTTTATTTATAATATACTGTTTCTTTGCAGGCTTAATAAATAAACAAATGGAAAATAAAAGTAAAGAAGCACAAAAATCAATTACTAATACAAATTCACAAATACAATTAGCACAAAAAGATAACAGTTCAATAAAAGAAGCGACAAGTAGATATACAGAAATGATTCAAAACTTACAAGAAATAAATGATAAAATTGCAGATGCTAATAGTACTAAAAAAGCAATTCCTAATCTATTAACAGCGTTAATGTCAGGAATACCAGATAATGTTCAAATAGTATCAATACAAAATACAAGTGGAAAACACATAGAAATTGTTGCACAATCAACACAATATGACCAATTAGGATTTTTAAGAGCAAAAATAAAAACAGATGGAATACTAACAAATGTTACATCAACAGCAGGAGAAAAATCTAATGATATTATTACTGTAAAGATAGAAGGTGAGTTGCCATGAAAAAATTATTAATAACAATTTGTATAATTTTAGTTACAATTTTGACAATAATAACTATAATAAGAGGGTTGCAAATTGGTAAGTTAGAAGTTTTAGGTATAGCAGGAATGCAAGAAAAAAATGCAGAACTTGACCAAGAAATAACAGAAGCAACAAAATTAGCAAGTACTGACTATCCTGAAGTAATATCAGATATAGAAGAAAATTTAAAAGAATTAGAAAAACAAAAGCAGTCATATGATGATATGGTAACAGTTAGTACAGACTCACAAGTAGAACAAGCAACTCAATTTGCAAAATATGAACAAGAAAAATTATATATTTTACTTGGCTCTCATGCAAGAAGCGAAGGAGTAGATATAGATTTAACTTTTACAGTATCAAATAATCTACAAAATGCTTATGATATTCACTTTGAAGTAACTGGTGCTTTTATATCAGTAACAGACTATATAGCAGACATAGAGGATGACTCAGAATTAGGATTTAAAATAGAAGATTTTTCTATGACATCAAATGGTGGTGACGAAGTTAAAGCCGTATTTGTATGTAGAGATATTGTAATAAATAATATAACACAAATAAGTACAGGAACAGATAGCGCAACAGTAAACGGAACAAATACAAATAGTACAAATACTACAAACAATACAACAAGTAATACAACTTCAAATAGTACAACAAACAGTACAAACTCAACAAATACTACAAATACAGCAAGATAAAAGTAAAGGAGTAGTGAATATGGCTAAAAGTATTGTAAAAGAAATTATTATAATATTATTATTAGTATTGGCAATAATATTAGTATTAGGAGTGTTACTATATAGATACACAGCATATAACAAAGTTTTACCAGAAGAAGTATCTTATACAACTTCTGAAGATGTTAGAAATGTATTAAGTCAGATAAATGCTACAGATACAGAAGAAACAGCTTTTACTTATCAAGTAACAGCCTCTGATTTAAGAAGTTATGAAAGAACTAAAGAATATGTTGAAGGAAGAAGAAATCCATTTGCAACAGTAAGTAGTGAACAAAGTGCAACAAGTGGAAACCAAGCAAGCAGTTCACAAACAACAGGTGGAAACAGTTCATCAAATACAAATTCTAACAGCAATTCAAATACAACAAATACAAACACAAATAATGATAGATTTTTCCCAGATGATGGGACAAAATAATTAATTAGTTATTAAGTTTTTAACATTTTAATATTTTAAAATTAAAAAAATTCTAAAGAAAAGGAGGGGAAAATTATGAGAAACCAAAGAGGTATAACATTAGTAGCCTTAGTAATAACAATCATTGTTCTATTAATATTAGCAGCTGTAACAATAGCAGCATTAGGAGGATCAAATGGTATCTTAACAAATGCAAGTAAATCACAAGTTGCAAATGAATTAGGAGAAGCACGAGATTTAGTAGGATTAGCAGCTAACGAAGGAGTAAGTGATTATTATACAGCCATATATGTAAATGGAACATCAGAATCAACAGTTGGAAGTAAGCAAAAAGTTGTAGCTGACAAAATTACAGCTTTAGGAGCAACTATAGGAAGTG
>CAWVFT010000045.1:0-6321 GCA_963928635.1 Bacillota bacterium
AAAAGAAAAGAAAAAAAGAAGAAAATATTGAAGAATTAAAAGAAGAAATAAAAGAATTAGCAGAAATGGGGCAAGAGGAAGAAGAAAAAAATGAAACTAAAGAAGAACAAGAAGACAAAGAAAAAATAAAACAAGAAAAAGTTAATAATTTATTAAAGCAAGCAAAAGAAAAAGGACAAATAACATATGGTGACTTAGCAAATCAATTAAATGACGTAAGTCCAGACCAAATAGATTCAGTATTTGATGCATTTGAAGAGATAGGTGTGGATTTATTACCAGATGATTTTGAAGAAGAGCCAGACATAGAAGACTTAAAAGAAGTGGAAAACTTAAAGCTAGATGAAATAACAGACACAAATTATGATGGAATAAATGTAGATGACCCAGTAAGAATGTATTTAAGAGAAATAGGAAGAATACCATTACTAACATTTGATGAAGAATTAGACTTAGCTAAAAAAATCTTAAAAGGTGATGAAGAAGCAAAACAAAAATTAGCAGAATCAAATTTAAGATTAGTAGTAAGTATAGCCAAAAAATATGTAGGTAGAGGAATGTTATTTTTAGACTTAATACAAGAAGGAAATATGGGGCTTATTAAAGCTGTAGAAAAATTTGATTATACAAAAGGATTTAAATTTAGTACGTATGCAACATGGTGGATAAGACAAGCAATAACAAGAGCAATAGCTGACCAAGCAAGAACAATAAGAATACCAGTTCATATGGTAGAAACGATAAACAAATTAATAAGAACATCTAGGCATCTGTTACAACAATTGGGTAGAGAACCAACCCCAGAAGAAATAGCAGAAGAAATGGAAATTCCAGTAGAAAAAGTTGCAGAAATACAAAAAATAGCACAAGACCCTGTATCACTAGAAACTCCAATAGGAGAGGAAGATGATAGCCATTTGGGAGACTTTATACAAGATGAAGATAGCCCAGCACCACATGATGCAGCATCATATGCTATGCTTAAAGAACAACTAGAAGAAGTAATGGGAACATTAACTCCAAGAGAAGCAAAAGTTTTAAAACTAAGATTTGGATTAGAAGATGGTAAATCAAGAACATTGGAAGAAGTGGGAAGCCAATTTAATGTTACTAGAGAAAGAATAAGACAAATTGAAGCAAAAGCTCTTAGAAAATTGAGACATCCTAGTAGAAGTAAGAAACTCAGAGATTATATGAGCTAAAATTGAAAAATAATTACAATTTTTGCGTCGTCAAACTTCATTTGAAATTTAATCAACGTACATTAGTACGCCTCATAAATTTCAAATTTGTTTTCCTTGCCAAAATTTAATTCTTTTTCAATTTTGACTAAAAAACGGAAAAAATAAGGAAAGGGTGAAATAGAAAATGGATCAAATAAACCAATTTATCAATTCATTTTCATCTGTACAAATTATAGATGTTGTAATAGCTGTAGTAATTATATTAGCATTTAAATTTTTAAGCTCAACAATATCATATGCAATTATTAGATTATTTAAAGTAAAATCTAAAAAGGCAAAAGATATAAGAGAAAGTGCATTTTATAATCCATTAAGAGTATTCTTTACAATACTAGGAGTATATTTAGCAATAATCTTTTTAAAAGACTCATTAAATATTTCTCAAAATGTAATGGAAAATATAACAATTATATTTAAGATAATTAGTACAATTGCATTTGCAATAGGATTAGCAAGAAGCTTTACAGTAAAGTCAACAATAGTAAGAAAAATAAAGGAAAAATACGGTGGAAATTTAGATGACACAACAATTAGTTTCTTTTTAAAAATTTTGAGAGTAATAATATATATAATAGCAGTATTTGTAGTTTTAACAATATTAAAAATAAATATAAATGGGCTAATTGCAGGTTTAGGAATAGGAGGTCTAATAGTAACACTTGCAGCTCAAGATACAGCGAAAAACCTATTTGGAGGATTAGTTATATTTTTAGACAAACCATTTAGTGTTGGAGACTGGATACAAATGGATTCATATGAAGGAACAATTGAAGATATAACATTTAGAACTACAAGAATAAGAACATTTGAGAACTCTCTAGTAAATGTACCAAATTCTATTATATCAAATACATCAGTAATAAACTGGAGTAAAATGGAAAAAAGAAGATATAAAGCAAACATAAAAATAGACTTATCAACAAGTGTAGATAAATTACAAGAATTAAAGAAAAGAATATTAGATATGCTACATGAAAGAGAAGGAATAATTGATGATTCAACAATGGTTAAATTTGACAATGTAAGTGAAGATGGACTAAATTTATTGATTTATACATATACAGACTCGGTAGATTATGAAAGTTACTTATCAGAAGTAGAAGATATAAACTATAAAATATTAAAAATTCTAAAAGAAGAGAATATAGAATTAGCATATGATACAACAAATGTATATATTAAAAATAATTAAGAGGGAAGAGGGGGACGGACTCAAAATTCCCTCTTTTCTTCAATATATTATTGTAGAAATATATATTAAAATTTCGTTCTTTGCTGGTCGGACTTATCATATGAACAACTTGGTCACAAATTTTATAATATTAGCCGTTGCGCAGGACTGGTCTGCACTAATTGGCATCCTCCCAACTGCGCATCACTGCATTTTAATATATATTTCTACATACAAATTTTAAAGAGGAAATTTTGAGCCCGCCCCTCTTTTTGTTCACAATATAGACATAAATAGTTGTTATAATATTATTGTTTAAGTTATTTTGCAGAAGAAAGGAATGATAAGATATGATAGATGATTATATTCTAGTAGTAGATGATGAGCAAAGAATGAGAAAATTAATAAAAGACTTTTTAGTTGCTAAAGGATATAGTATATTAGAAGCAGAAGATGGAGAAAAAGCTTTAGAAATTTTTGCACAAAACAAAAATGAAATACAACTTATTTTATTAGATGTAATGATGCCCAAATTAGACGGGTGGTCTGTGTTAAGACAAATAAGGCAAGAGTCAAATGTTCCAATTATTATGCTAACTGCAAGAGGAGAGGAACAAGACGAGTTATTTGGCTTTGAATTAGGCGTAGATGAATACATTTCTAAGCCATTTAGTCCTAAAATTTTAGCAGCCAGAGTTGAAGCAATATTAAAAAGGACATCAGGAAACAAAAAAGATGTAACAGACTGTGGAGGAATAAGAGTTGACAAAGAAGGAAGAAGTGTTAGTGTAGATGGCAAGAATATAGAATTAAGTTTAAGAGAATATGAATTACTTGTATATTTATTAGAAAACGAAAATATTGCACTTTCAAGAGACAAAATATTAAACAATGTATGGAATTATGACTATTATGGTGATTCAAGAACAATAGATAGCCATATTAAAAAAATAAGACATAAATTAGGCAAAAAAGGGAAATACATAAAAACTATCAGAGGTGTTGGATATAAATTTGAAGTTAAATAGATATTAGGAATATACAACAATTTATGAGAGGGAATGATTATTAATGAAGAAAAAAACACAGGAATTGTTGCAAAATTTAAAAAGTATAATTAAATCGGTAAAAGTAAAATTATTTTTAACATTAAGTGTAACAATATTAGTAATAATATTTTTTTTAATAATAGTTAATAATGTTGCATTAGGTAATTTCTATTTATATAGTAAACAAAACACATTGGAAGAAGTATATACAAAGTTAAATGAATATTACAATGGTCAAAATCATGATTTGGATCTAGAAAGCGAAATGGAAAAAATTTCAATAAAAAACAATTTTGATATCTTAATAAGAGATGAAGACAATATAAATATATATAGTTCAAGTCCAGACTTCTTCTACACAATGGATTTACCAAACAGATTTAATAATTCTAATTCTAAAAGTTTATTAGATTCAAACGAAAACTTTGAAGTAAAACAAGTCAAAGATACAAGAAATGGATTAAATTATTTAATGCTTTCAGGAAAACTTGATAATGGCTATTTGTTATTTGTAAGAGTACCACTTACATCAATACAAGATAGCGTTTCTATATCAAATAAATTTTTACTATTAATTGCAGGCATTACAATATTAATTTCTGCATTAATTGTAACTGTAATTTCAAAAAAATTTACAGAACCTATATTAGAATTAAATAAGATAGCTAAAAAAATGGCAAATTTAGATTTTAGCCATAAATATAAAGAAAGTAAAGTTGATGATGAAATAAACAACTTAGGAAAAAGTATAAATTTAATGTCAGAAAAGTTAGAGTCAACAATAAAACAATTAAGAAATTCTAATATAGAGCTAGAAAGAGACATAGAAGAAAAGTCTAAAATTGACGAGATGAGAAAAACATTTATATCAGATGTATCTCATGAACTTAAAACACCAATAGCTTTAATACAAGGGTATAGTGAAGGATTAATAGAAAATGTAAATACAGATGACGAAAGTAGAAAATTTTATGCAGAAGTAATATTAGATGAAACAAATAAAATGAATAGATTAGTAGAGCAACTATTAGAATTAATGAAACTAGAATATGGAAAAAGACAATTTAATAATACAATATTTGATGTAGTAGAACTAGAAAAAGAAGTAGTAAGGAAATCAAAAGTAATGTTAGAAGAAGCAAATGTTACTGTTGATTTTAAAGGCTTAGATGAGCTAAATGTATATGCAGATGATTTCTATATCGAACAAGTAATTACTAATTATTTAACAAATGCAATAAAAAATGTAAAAGAAGTTGGTGGTCAAAAGATTATTAGGATAGAAAATGTGATAAACAAGAATAATGATAAAGCTCTAATAAAGGTGTTTAACACAGGAGATAATATAAATGAAGAAGACTTAAACAGAATATGGAATCGTTTTTATAAAGTAGATAAATCAAGAAATAGAGGTAAAGGCGGAACAGGCATAGGATTAGCATTTGTCAAAGCAATAATGACAAATTATAATAATGATTATGGTGTTATAAATAAAGATAACGGAGTAGAATTTTATTTTGAATTAAATCAAGAATAATTACTGATTAGAAAAGAAAAACATTGATACTATATATTTTTAAACTTCTCCTGTTCCTTGCATTCAAAAAGAATTCATAAGGCTTTCTCATGAGCCTTTTTAACTCAGACCCTTTCGTACCTCAAGTACCGTGAACATCCCTCATTCGAAAGCCAAATGAATTCTAATTTTCATTTTACTCAAGCGTCGAAGCTTTAAAATATATGGTATCAATATTTTTTTCTAGTCTGTTTAAAAACATTATCCAGTAACCATTTGTCGAATTTTGCGATGAAAAGTTCTTTACAAAAGGAACTTTATATGGTATATTATGAACATAAAATTTAAATCTTTTAAATTTTAATCAAAATAATTTTTTCGAAAAAATTAAAATCCAAAACAATGAAATATAAGGCAGGTGAAGCTTATGCATGTTTAAGTATTCCAAAAGAAGCATAAATATTATTAGTTTCATTATTTCAACAATAATTTTAATCATACTGAACAGTTTTAGTTTAGTATTTAAAGAACTTGATTTCAAATCTACCCCTATCTTTAAAAACATAATTGAAGTGAATTTTGAATCTAATGCTATAAGCCAAAATACAAAAGAAGAAAATATAGCACAAAATAATATTCAAAATAATCAACTAAAAACAAATAATGTAGAATGGAAAATAATAATTCCAGCAATATCTTTAGAAGCAGAAATATCAGAAGGAACAACACAACATGTACTGGAAAATTATGTCGGACATTTTATAGAAACAAGTAAAACAAATGGTAATATTGGACTAGCAGGACATAATAGAGGTTATAAAGTCAATTATTTTTCTGGTCTAAAAAACCTAAAGCAAAATGATGAAATACAATATATTTATAAAGATTTTAAAGAAATTTATGTCGTTGAAAAAAATATTATAATAAAAGATACAAACTGGGATTATTTAGAACCATTAAATGAAAATACAATAACATTAATTACATGTGTAGAAAATGAACCAGAATATAGGAGGTGTATAGTAGGTACGAGTAAATAAATATAAAATCATTGCATAAAACTAATAAAGAAGTTTATTTAATTTTTTCATTACTTAATTAAAGAGACTATAAATTAAATTCGAAAATTGATAAAAATAGCTATAGAGGGTACAAGTTCTAAATGTATCCTCTTTTTAAAATTTTATTACAATTCACTGCTTTTTAAAATTATAGAAAATCTTGAAAAGGTTTAATTCATATTTTTCGAGTGAGCTTGTGTGGGGACCGACAAATTATAAGCTGTTACAAAATTTTCGTAAGTAAAATTTTGTTTACAGCTTGTTATGCAGTTGGGACGAA
>CAWVFT010000046.1:0-9030 GCA_963928635.1 Bacillota bacterium
TAAGACAGGAACAATAAACTTATTAAATACAGAAACATTAGCAAAACTAGAAATAAATAAAACAGAATTATCAACAATGACAGAAAATAAAGGGGTAGAAATAAGAGTAGTATTACAAAGTAATAACGAAAAATATGATTTATTTGAAAATCCATCTATAAAAATATCTTTACCTAAAGTAATACAAAGTATAAATGGAGTTTCAATAAATTTATTATATGCGGAAAACGAAATGGAAATAGTAAATCCAATATATAATAAAGATCAAAATACAATAGAAATGAAATTAGAAGGGAAAGAACAAGACTATAAAGAGGAGGCTATAGAAGGAATAACAATTATAATAAATGCAGATTTAACATTAGATAAAAAAGCAAGCAATAGTGTAGAGAAATTCAAATTAGAATATACCAATGAAAATGCAACTACTCCAACAGGAGAACTATTCAATGGAAGCCAAGAATTAGAAATTGCAGTTAAAGCATATACAGGAGTGATAATGACAACAGAGATACCGGAATACGGTATAAATATTGTAAATAATGAAGGTTCAAAAGTAGGTAAATTGGAAATAAATTCAGAAGAAAAAAATGCAGTATTAAATGGAGAAATAATAAATAATAACGATTCAACCATAACAGATATTAGAATTGTAGGTATATATCCAACAAAAGATGCAACAGCGGAAAATAATATAGCTATAAAAGTAGGACAAATAACAGGTATAGATTTTACAAAGGTTAAGGTATATTATACTGAAAATGCGAGTGCTTCAGATGATATAGAAAATTCAGAAAATGGGTGGACGGAACAATTTAATAGTGAAGAATTAGTAAAGAAATACATGATAAAAATAGAAAAATTAGAACCTAAAGAACAAATTAATTTTAGTTATGCAATTCAACTAGCAGGTAATTTAGAATATGACTATATGGCGAAGCAAGGATATTCTGTAAATTATTTAGATTTAAATTTAATAAGACAAACAGCAAACCAAGATTTAATAATATTAGAAACAGGAAACGGACCTGTTATAGAAACAACCCTAGAGGCATATGTAGCAGGAACTAAAATTAATGATAGTGTAATGGGAGGTAGTTATTTAACATATAGGATAATTGCAAAAAATACAGGTTCAGAAACTGCAAATAATGTAATACTACAAGGTCAAGTTCCAGATGGTACAGTATATGTATTGGCAAAAGGAATAAGCGAATATATGGATGATCCTAATGTTTCTAATATATCAAATGATATTGTAGAATATCCAGATAAAAAAACAGTAGAATTTAATATAGCAAATATAGAAGCAGGAAAAGAAATAATAAAAGAATATACAGTAAAAGTATCAAACAATGATCAAATATTGAAAAACGTAATAGACTTTAGTTATGATACATTAAATAAAAAATCAAATGAACTGATTACAAATGTAAGTCAGTCAGATTTAGAAGTTTCTTTAGTCGCAACAGTAGATGATGGAACAGAGCAAGGGGCTGTAGAAACATATTACATAGCTATAAGAAATTTAAAAAATATTAATATGAAAGATATAAAAGTAAAATTTTATCCAGATTTTGCAAAAGTAAATGAAATATACTATTTTGATGATGATGGAAATTATATAACAACAGACTTGTATAGTACAGAGATAATGGTAAAAGAATTAAAACCAAATGAAGTAATACAAGTAAGGGCTGAAATAGTCGTTCCAGTATTAGAAAATCCTGAAGATTATGTAAGAATCTATGGAGAAGTCCAAGCAGAAGATAAAACATATTACACGAACTACAAAATAACATTTATAGACAATTCTGGACTGGAAGTTACTAATACATCAGTAAATAGTGGAGAATATGTTAATGTTGGGGATCAAATAACATATAATATTTCAGTAAAAAATACCGATGAAGAAAAAGAAACTGGAGTAAAATTATCAGATTATTTTCCATTAAATATGAGTGTAGAGTCCGTAAAAATGGGAGAAAGATTTTTAAACGAGGAAGAATATTCTATTATACAATATATAAATGAAAATAATAATAGTTTAGAAGTAAATATAGGAGATATGGAAGCAAATGAAACTATAAATTTTGAAATTACTTTTAAAATAAATTCAAATATGCCTAATACAGATTCAGAAGTAGTGGAATTGATAAATATAGCTAATATATATAGATATTCAATTAAAATTGATGAATCAAGCGTTACACATTTATTAGTAAGACAGGAGGAACCAGATAATCCAGACAATCCAGACGACCCAGATGACCCAGAAAATCCAGATAATCCAGATGACCCGGAAAATCCAGATAATCCAGATAATCCAGACGATCCAGATAGCCCAAATAATCCTCAAGAATTCAAAATGATTTCTGGAATTGCATGGATAGACGAAAATGAAAATGCACAAAGAGATTTGCAAGAAAAAGTTTTGTCAGGATTAACTATAAAAATTCTAGATATAAATGCAAACGACTGGCTAAGAAATGATTCAGGAAATATAATATCAGCAGTAACAGACAATAAAGGTTTTTATACATTGAATAATATACCACAAGGTAAGTATATTGTAATTTTTGAATATAATACAACAGAATATTTGTTAACAGAGTTTGAGAAGCCAGGAGTTAGTTCACAATTTAATTCAAAAGCAATAGAAAAAAAATTAACAATAGGGAACGAAAGCAAAACTGTTGGGGCAACGGAGGTTATAGAAGTAACAAATTCTAATATTGCTAATATAAATATAGGTTTAATAAAAGCAAAATTGTTTGATTTAAGATTAGACAAATATGTAAGTAAGATAATTACTCAAAGCAGTAAAGGAACAACAGTGTCTAGTTTTAATAATAGTACAATTGCAAAAACTGAAATAGATGCGAAACTAATAAATAGTACTAATGTAATAGTAGAATATAAAATAAGAGTAACAAACGAAGGCGAAATTCCAGGGTATGTAAGTTCAATAATTGACTATGTATCTTTAGAATATGAATTCAAATCAGAATTAAATAGTGACTGGTATGCACAAAACGGAAAACTATATAATTCCAGCTTAACAAATACTGCAATAAATCCTGGAGAAAGTAAAGAACTTACATTAATACTTACTAAAAAAATGTCAGAAAATAGTACAGGACTAATTAGTAATACTGCAGAAATTGCAGAAAGTCATAATGTGTACGGATTAGAAGATGTAGATTCTATAGAAAACAATAATAAAATAGGAGAAGATGACTTAGGAAAAGCGGATGTTATTTTAAGTATAAAAACAGGACAAGCAATTGCAACAATAACAATTATACTAACATCAATTATAGCAATAGGTATAATTGTATATATAACATTAAAAATAATAAATAAAAGAGAAAATATTTAAAACAGGAGGTGAGAAAATGAAAAAAATTTTTAAATATATAAGTATTATAATTATATTGGCAATAATAGCTTTAATACCAAATATTTCTAAAGCTATATCAAAATCAGAAATTAATTCGCATGTTTGGGGAAGCTTATACCCAGATGCATCATTCTGGAAAAATGACGATTATAACAGTTTTTATAATTATATAATTAGTAGATTTCCAAATATTACTCCGGATTTCTTTAAAAATCCACTTACTTCACCAGCACATTACCATGCACCAACAGGAAATTCATGTGCTATATGTGCAGGTTGGAGAACAGAAGGAGGAGACTTTTTATATAATCTTTTAAATTCAGGAACAAAAGGTATAAATAAAACACCATTTCCATTAATAGGAAATATAGTTCAGGGAAGAGCAGGAGTAAATTATTATATATACTGTATGGAACATGGAGCAGCTTTTGGAGATGAACATTGGTTAATATATGATAATATGTTATATATGCATATAGATGGAAATTATTTAACACAAATAACTAGAGATGGACAAACAACATATCCAAACTTTCTATCAACAGCAAATGGTAGGTTAGCATTTTTGGCTTATGCTACGCCAGATAACGGCTTTAATGGAACAGATTCTAATGGCGATAGATTATATGGAGGTTATGGTTTATTACACATTGTAAATAATCAAACAGTTGGTTACACATTATCACAAAGAACATATTGGCCATTTATAAATCAATGGTATAGTGATGTTGGTCAATATGTTGGTGTAGATTATACAGATAAAAAGAATAATGACTATTCATATAATTTAGACTTAAATTCTAACTCTTTATATAAACAAGCAAATGATTATGCTAATAATATTGGAACATTAACATCAACAAGTGATGCAAATGGAACTGATAAGACAAATGTTAATAATATAAAAATAGAAGACGAAACAAGAAATTCTGAGCAGTGGGTAAAAGTAGGACCTTTTAATTGGGAATTTAAAGGAAATTTGAGTTCTGTAACAGTAACGGGTAACACAGGAAATATATCAGATTTTCTAATATTAAACTCAGATGGAAGTACACAAATACAAGCAAATCAGATAAAATCTGGTAGCAACTTTTATATAACTGTAAAAACTAATGCAGAATTAACATCAATTACAAAAGTTTCTGGAAAAGTTACTTTACCAGATATAATAACAGCGGATATATATGTAATAAAAGGTGATTCAACAAAAATATATTCTCAAATGGTTCTAAATTTGAACAGTAACTATAGTGCAAATAGATTATTCCAAAAATTAATGTTAATTAAGCCAAACTTGGTAAAAAAAGAAGGTACTGTAGAAACAAGTGTAGAAGGAGGAATTCCAATAACAATAACTTTTTCAATAGAAAAAGTAGATGAAGATGATAATACAATTAAATTGCCAGGAGTAGGATTTAAATTCTATAACAACGAAGCAAAAAAATATATTAAAAGTGACGGAACAACTTATGAATATGTAGATACAGAAGAAGAAGCAACAGAATTTATAACAGATGATAATGGTAAGATAGAAATAAAAAATGTACCTTCAGGAACTTACTTAGTATATGAGACAAAAATTTCAGACAGAGCATATGCCGTAAATGAGGATCCTGTACAAATAGAACCTACAAATGGTGCAAATATAGTAATATCAAATAAAATAAAATTCATATCATTTGTAGTAGGAAAGATAGATAAAGATAATCCTGAAACAAAGCTAGTAGGAGTAGGATTTAAATTTTATAATGTGGATGCAAATAAATACTTAAAATTAAATGGAGATGAATTTGAATATGTAGATACAATAGAAGAAGCAACAGAATTTGTAACAGATGAAGATGGAAAAATCCAATTAAGTTATGCACCCGTAGGAACATATCTAGCTTATGAAACAAAAAATCCTAATTATGGATATGTTGTAAATGATGAACCAGTAGAGTTCAAACCAGAAGAAGGAGAAACTATAGAAGTAACAAATGCAATAGAATATATAAAAATAACAGGAAAAGTATGGGAAGATATCCAATCAGAAAAAATGTCTAAAAGAAACGATTTATATAAATTAGACGAAAATGATAATCAAGATATTCTAATGGAAGGAGTAAAAGTAAGCTTAAAAGATAAAACAACAGGAGATTTAGTAGATGATACAATGGAAGGCTTAAACTCAGACCAAAAAGTTGTTGCTGAAACATATACAGATGAAAATGGAGAATATCAATTTGAATATGTGCCAATAGATAATTTAGAGAACTATTATGTGGAATTTGAATATGATGGTTTGATATATGAAAATGTAGTACCACACTTAGAAAATGAAGAAAAAGGATCAAAAGCATTAGAACCAGAAAGAGAAGAATTTAATAATAGATTTAATTTTATGGAAAATGGAGGAGACTATATAACAATAGCTGATCAAAATGGACAAGAAGAAGGCAGACCTATAGTAAATTATACAAGAGATGAGGAAAATTCAGGAGAATATGGGACAACATTAAAAATGGAATCAACAGAAAATACAGAAATAATAGCAAGAACAGATGAAGCAGGATACGAATTAGAGTATACAGAAGGAAGTGGAATAACAGAAATAACAAATATAAACCTAGGGTTATATCGTAGGTCACAAGCTGATTTAGCAATACAAACAGAACTAGAAGAAATAAAAGCAGAAATAAATGGATATGGGCATATATATAGATATGGACCAAGATATGATGTAAATAATGAACAACAAGTGGAAGACTCATGGAATTTAGGAATAAGATATGAAAATACATATAAAGGAACATATGAAAGACCAATATATAAAGCAGATGCGGCATATGAACATGATAACAACGAAGATTCAAGTGAAGAGTTAAGTTTAGCATTAACATATAAAATAACAGTAAGAAATCAAGGGTCAATATTTGGAAAAGTAAATGAAATAATAGCATATTTTGATTCAAGATATGACAAAATAACAGCAGTAGGAACAAAAATGGATAATGAAGGAAATGTAGTAGGAACACAGTTAACAGGAACAATAGATGAAAGCTACAATGAAAACAACGGATATAACAGAGTAGTAATAGATACAGCAGTGTTAAATGAAATAATAAGTCATACAGGAGCAGAAAATGAAGGAGAAAATGTAACACAACAAAGTATATATGTACAATTCAATTTACCAAGAGAAGTAATATTAGAAATGTTAAACGAAGAGGAAGTAGATAACACACTAAGTTTCACAGCAGAAATAGGATCATATACATCATACTCAGATGCAGAAGGAAAAAATCTATATGCAGCATATGATGTAGACTCTGTACCAGATAATGCAACAGCAGGAGATTTTGAAACATATGAAGATGATACAGATAGAGCATCAGAAGTAGCAATAACATTAGCAGAGGCAAGAGAAATATCAGGATATGTATTTGAAGATACTAAGGAAGACAGCGAAGAAAATGTAGCAGAAGGAAATGGAGAACAAGATGATGGAGAGTATAGACTAAGAAATGTAAAAGTACAATTAGTAGATTCAGAACAAAATATAGTGCAAGTATTAGATGAAAATGAAGACGATGAAGAATGGATGGATGCAGAATATGATGTAAATACAGAAACAGGAATGTATAAAATATCAGGATTTATACCAGGAGAGTATCAAGTAAGATTTGTTTGGGGGGCAGAAAGAATTGGAGCAGATGGAACAGAAAGAATAAAAACTCCAGAAGAATCAGATGACCCTATAATAGTAGAAAACTATAAATCAACAATAATAAGCTATGACAAATACGAAAGATATCAGGAACTAGCAGAAGAAGGAAATGAAGGACGATTCTATAAAGACGAAGGCATAGTAGATGGTTCATCAATGGCATTAGATGATTATAGTATAAGACAACAAATAGATAATTATTTATTAACATATAAACATGATACATTTTCAGAGATAACAGAAATGAAATCAAATACATGGACAATGGAATTCCCAGTAGAATATGATGTAGATGAATTAATAAATACGACATTAGAAGCAACAAATGCAAAAAATGATACAAACACAGATGGTAAAGAAAATGGACATAAAATAACATTCCCTGTATCGGATATCAACTTTGGAATAATAAGAAGACCAGAACAAAATATAGAATTAACAAAAAGAGTATCTAGATTTAAATTCACATTACCTACAGGACAAGTATTAATAGATGCGGAAATAGATGAAGAAGGAAATATAAAAGGAGCAAAGAACTATTTGGCATATGTAGAAGGTTCATCCTTAAGAGCAGAAATAGATGAAAATCTATTACAAGGAGCAACAATAGAAATTGATTACAAACTAAAAGTAAGAAACACAAGTGAATCTGACTATTCAAACGAAGGATATTATAACTACGGAGAAAGATATTATGAGGAAAATGAAAAAGCAGATAAGGCTAAAGATATAATTACATTTACTCCAACATTAATAATTGATTATTTGGATGAAAGTGCACAATTTGATAAAAATGTAAATGTAAATATAAAATATAAGTGGGAAAATACAACAATTAATGATTTAACAGCATCAAAACGATTAGATGAAAAAGTATTAACTGAATTGAAAGGAACAAGATTAGAAAATTATCAATTATATTTGACAAAATATTGTGATGAGGAAAATATTATATTAAAGCCAGTATTCTACATAAAAGGTGAAGAAGTATCAGATTCAGGAAATTCTGCCGAATTAAGTATGTCAACTGGTCAACCAGTTGGAGCAGGACGAGGAGTCAATTATCATAACCAAGCGGAAATTATCGAAATTAAAAAAACAGGAGGAGGAAAATTAACTTCAACACCAGGAAACTACGTGCCAGATAGAACATCAGCAACAACTCCAGATACAGATGATGCAACATCAGAGAAAATAATAGTTTTACCAAATACTGGTGGAAATAGAAATTATGTTTTACCAATATCATTAATATTAATAGCATTTATGACTTTAGGAGTAGGAATCTATACAATAAAAATTAAAGTTTTAGGCAAAAAATAATACAAAAGGACATTAATTTGTTATTAATGTCCTTTTTGCCATATATAAATTACAAAAAGTACTTAAAAACACTTGAAAAATAAGCAAATCCAATGTATAATATATTATAGAGTTATTATGTATAGTTTAAATAATACTAAATTTATGTAAAAAGCAGTAAGCAGTAATAAATTTGTAACAGAAAAATAATATATTTGTTACATTATTATTTTTTGAGCATCCGTAATAGTCTACAGTATATATTATAAAAATCACGCGTAAATGCTTAAAATTAGCTTGACTTCAAAGCTTTTAATATATATTATATAAAAAATAGTATTTTATCATATTTTAGGAGGTAAAAAACATGGAAGGAAAACTATTAAAAATCACAGCAGTTATTTTAATAATATTAGCAATGCTATTTGGAAATTTCTCAATGTTATTAACTAATGTTGTGACATATGCAGCAGATAAAAGCGAAGAGATGGAAACAACACATAAAAATGTAGAGTTTGTAGCAATGTTGCAAAAAGAAGATGGAACAGAGAGCACAGACTTAGAAGTAGCAACAAACGAGAGTAATTTAAAATTGCATATGAAAATAACTGTAAAA
>CAWVFT010000047.1:0-28231 GCA_963928635.1 Bacillota bacterium
CCTAAAACACATAAAGCAACAGATATAGTTGAGTACATGAGTGCAGATATAGAAGATAATTACATAATAGCACAAGCATCTGAGCCAATGAACAGTAAAGGTGAATTTATAAATGACAGAATTAGAGTAAGATTTAAAAATGATATTATTGAAGTTGATAAAAACCAAGTACAATATGTAGATGTATCACCAAAGCAATTAGTATCAATAGCAGCAGCAATGATACCATTCTTAGAGCATGATGATGCAAAAAGAGCCCTAATGGGTGCAAACATGCAACGTCAAGCAGTTCCTCTTTTAATTACAGAATCACCAATTGTAGGAACAGGAATGGAATATAGAGCAGCAAAAGATTCTGGAATATTAGTATTAGCAGAAGATGATGGTGTTATTCAAAAAGTTACTGGAGATAATATTACAGTTAAGTATAATAATGGAAAAACAGTAGTACATAAACTTCGTAAATTCAAGAGAACAAATGGAGGAACATGTATTAACCAAAGGCCAATTGTTAAAAAAGGCGAAATAGTTAAAAAAGGTGACGCAATTGCAGACGGACCATCAACAAAAAATGGAGAAATGTCTCTTGGAAAGAATGTTTTAGTAGCATTCTCAACATGGGAAGGATACAACTACGAGGACGCTATTTTGTTAAACGAGAGATTAGTAAAAGAAGATGTATTTACATCAATACACATTGAAGAATATGACTGTGAATGTCGTGATACAAAATTAGGACCAGAAGAAATAACAAGAGATATACCAAATGTTGGTGATGATGTATTAAAAGATTTAGACGAAAATGGAATTATAAGAATTGGTGCAGAAGTAAGACCAGGGGACATATTAGTTGGTAAAGTTACTCCAAAAGGAGAAACAGAACTAACAGCAGAAGAAAGATTATTGAGAGCTATTTTTGGAGAAAAAGCAAGAGAAGTAAGAGACACTTCTTTAAGAGTACCACATGGTGGAGCTGGAACAATAGTAGATGTAAAAATCTTTACAAGAGATAATTCAGATGAATTAGGACCTGGAGTAAATCAAATAATACGTTGTTATATTGCAACAAAGAGAAAAATATCAGTCGGAGATAAAATGGCTGGACGTCATGGTAACAAAGGTGTTATTTCAAGAGTATTACCATCAGAAGATATGCCATTCTTACCAGATGGAACACCAATAGACATATTATTAAACCCATTAGGTGTGCCTTCACGTATGAACTTAGGACAAGTTTTAGAGGTACATTTAGGAGGAGCTGCCAAAGCTTTAGGTTGGCATATATCTACACCAGTATTTGATGGAGCAACTCAAGAAGATGTAGAAGAATTATTAGCACAAGCAGGAATGAGTAAAGACGGAAAATCAATACTATATGATGGAAGAACAGGAGACCCATTTGATAAACCAATTACAGTTGGAGTTATGTACATGCTTAAATTACATCACTTAGTAGATGATAAAATACATGCTCGTTCAACAGGACCATACTCATTAGTAACACAACAACCATTAGGAGGAAAAGCACAATTTGGTGGACAACGTTTTGGAGAAATGGAAGTTTGGGCATTGGAAGCATATGGAGCATCATATACATTACAAGAAATGTTAACAGTTAAATCAGATGATGTAGTAGGAAGAGTAAAAACCTATGAAGCAATAGTAAAAGGAGAAAATATTCCAGAACCAGGAGTTCCAGAAAGCTTTAAAGTTTTAGTAAAAGAGTTACAGTCATTAGGATTAGATGTAAGACTATATTCTGAAGACAATCAAGAGTTAGAGCTAAAAGAAAATATAGATGATGGAATAGAATATGACCCAGAAAAAGATAGAAAAATATTATCAGAAGAAGAAGTCTTAACAGAAGAAGAACTAAAAGATAATTATGTTGAAGATGTAGAGAGTTCAGAGATGGACGATATGGAAGAGGAAGATAGTGACGAATTATTCGAAGCTTTAGGAGACGAAGGCGAAGAAGATATTTTCGATTAAGGGATTTTGGGGACGGACTCAAAAATCCCTCTCAAAAATAAATTATAAAAATATAACTAATTGAATAAATTTCAAAAAGTAAGTAAGCGACAGAAAGGAATTGCAAGAGCGGTGGATAGCCTTATGAACTGTTTTGAAATTACCAATAAATGTTCAAGGGGGAAATATAGTGGACGAATTAGATATTTTTAATAAGTTAAAAATTGGTATAGCGTCAGATGAAAAAGTAAGAGAATGGTCAAAAGGTGAAGTAAAAAAGCCAGAGACAATTAATTATAGAACATTGAAACCAGAAAAAGACGGGTTGTTTTGTGAAAGAATATTTGGACCAGTAAAAGACTGGGAGTGCCATTGTGGTAAATATAAAAGAGTAAGATATAAAGGAATTGTATGTGACCGTTGTGGCGTTGAAGTTACAAAATCAAAAGTAAGAAGAGAAAGAATGGGACATATCGAACTTGCAGCACCAGTTGCACATATTTGGTATTTTAAAGGAATTCCAAGTAGAATCGCTTTAATGTTAGATGTTTCACCTAGAAATTTAGAGAAAGTTATATATTTTGCTTCATATATTGTAATAGATAAAGGAAATACAGATTTAGTTAAATGCCAAGTGTTAAACGAAAAAGAATATCACGAAGCGCAAGAAAAATATGGTGCAAAATCTTTTAAAGCAGAAATGGGAGCAGAAGCAATAAGAACATTGCTAGAAGAAATAGATGTAGAAAAATTATCAAAAGAAATTAAAAAAGAAATAAAAACAGCAAGTGAACAAAAGAAAGCAAAATTAGTAAAGAGATTAGACACTGTTGAATCATTTAGAATTTCTGGTAATAGGCCAGAATGGATGGTAATGGGTGTTGTACCAGTAATTCCACCAGATTTAAGACCTATGGTACAATTAGATGGTGGCAGATTTGCAACATCAGACTTAAATGATTTATATCGTAGAGTTATAAATAGAAATAACAGATTAAAAAGACTATTAGAATTAGGTGCACCTGAAATAATAGTAAGAAACGAAAAAAGAATGTTACAAGAATCAGTAGATGCGTTAATAGATAACGGAAGAAGAGGCCGTCCAGTTACAGGAGCAGGAAATAGACCATTAAAATCATTATCAGACTTATTAAAAGGAAAACAAGGTCGTTTCCGTCAAAACTTACTTGGAAAACGTGTTGACTATTCAGGACGTTCAGTTATAGTAGTTGGACCAGAACTTAAAATATATCAATGTGGTCTTCCAAAAGAAATGGCAGTAGAATTATTTAAGCCATTTGTTATGAAAGAGTTAGTCGGTAGAGGAATTGCACAAAATATTAAAAATGCAAAAAGAATGGTAGAAAGATTAAAACCAGAAGTATGGGGAATTTTAGAAGATGTTATAAAAGACCATCCTGTAATGCTTAACCGTGCGCCTACATTACACAGACTTGGAATACAGTCATTTGAACCAGTGTTAGTAGAGGGTAGAGCTATAAAATTACACCCACTTGTTTGTGAAGCATTTAATGCTGACTTCGATGGTGACCAAATGGCAGTACATTTACCATTATCTTTAGAAGCACAAGCAGAATCAAGATACCTAATGTTATCAACAAATAACTTATTAAAACCTCAAGATGGTAAACCAGTTGCAGTACCAAGACTAGATATGATTTTAGGAAGTTATTATTTAACAATGATATTAGATGGGGAACAAGGAGAAGGAAAATACTTTAAAGATCCTGATGAAGCAATAATGGCATTCGAAAATCATGATGTAAGCATTCATGCAAAAATATTTGTTAGAATTTCAAAAGAAATAAATGGAGAGATTAAATCTAAAAAAATAGAAACAAGTATAGGAAGAATCATATTTAACCAAGGAATACCACAAGATTTAGGATTTATAAATAGAGAAGAAGACCCATTCCAATATGAAATAAACTTCCCTGTAATGAAAAAGTCAATGGGAACAATAATAGAAAGAGTTATTCGTAAACATGGATTAACAGAATCAGCAGAAGTAATAGATTACATTAAAGATTTAGGATTTAAATATTCTACACTTGCAGGAATCACATTCTCAATGAGTGATGTACAAGTACCAGAAGCTAAAAAAGAATTGCTAAAAGAAGCAGACGAAAAAATTGAAGCAATAAGAAAACAATATGTAAGAGGTTTAATTACAGACGAAGAACGTTATTCAGAAGTTATAAAAGTTTGGGAAGATACTACAAATAAAGTAAGTAATGCAATGGAAGAAAACTTTGACGAATTAAACCCAATATATATGATGGTTAAATCTGGAGCCAGAGGTAATATGAGCCAATTAAGACAAATTGCTGGTATGAGAGGATTAATGGCAAGTACAACTGGTAAAGCTGTAGAAATTCCAATTAAATCATCATTTGCAGAAGGCTTAGATGCTTTGGAATACTTTATTTCAGCACACGGAGCTAGAAAAGGACTTTCAGACACAGCATTAAGAACAGCAGACTCTGGATATTTAACAAGAAGATTAGTTGATGTATCACAAGATATTATTGTAAAAGATGAAGACTGTGGTACAAACGAAGGAATTATTGTTTATGACATAAAAGATGGAAATCAAATAATTGAAAAAATGCAAGAAAGATTAATAGGAAGATTCCCAGTAAGAGATGTTGTAGACCCGCAAACAGGAGAATTAATAGTAGATACAAATACAATGATATCAGAAGATTTAGCTGATAAAATTGTAGAGGCAGGAATAGACAGACTAGAAGTTCGTTCTGTACTTGGATGTCATTCAAAACATGGTGTATGTCAAAAATGTTATGGAATGGGATTAGCAAGAAGAGATTTAGTATCAATTGGTGAATCTGTTGGTATTATAGCAGCTCAGTCAATTGGTGAACCAGGTACACAGCTTACAATGAGAACTATCCACTCAGGTGGTGTTGCAGGTGTTGCAGATATTACACAAGGTCTTCCTAGAGTTGAAGAATTATTTGAAGCTAGAAAACCTAGAGGTGTTGCAATAATTACTGAAATTGACGGTAAAGTTAAAATAAAAGAAACAAAGAAGAAAAAAGAAGTAATTGTTACAGGAGAATTCGAAACTAAATCATATACAATACCATTTGGTTCAAAAATGAAAGTTAAAGATGGAGATATGGTAGAAATGGGAGATCCTCTAATAGAAGGTTCTATAAATCCAGCCGAAATACTTGAACTAAAAGGACCAGAAGGAGTATATGAATACTTGATTTCTGAAGTACAAAAAGTGTATAGAAACCAAGGTGTTGATATAAACGATAAACATATTGAAGTAATCGGTAGACAAATGCTTAAGAAAGTTAGAGTTGAAGATAGCGGTGATACAGATATGTTTACTGGAGCTTTAGTAGATATGTATGAATTTGAAGAAAGAAATCAAAAAGCAATAGATGCTAAAAAGAAACCAGCAACAGGAAAGAGAATTTTACTTGGTATTACTAAAGCATCTCTTGCAACAGATAGTTTCTTATCAGCTGCATCATTCCAAGAAACAACAAGAGTTCTAACAGAAGCAGCAGTAAAAGGTAAGACAGATGACTTGTTAGGATTAAAAGAAAATGTTATTATTGGTAAATTAATTCCAGCAGGTACTGGTATGAAAAAATATCAAGATATAAAAATTAATACAGAATTGGAACTTGACGATATTGTGAAAATGGAACAAATGAAGTAATTACAAATATGAGATAGGATAAAAAATTTCTATCTCATTTTTGTTATTATTTATTTAGAATACTATTAACAAAATTCTAAACTTGACAATATTTACATTTCTTAGTAAAATAAAGAGGAATATAGAAAGGAGATAAGGTTGAAAAATAATGATTTATTTTTTTTCCAACCTATTTGCGTATTAAGAAGGGAATAATAGTAATTATGAAAAATAATAAAAAGTTCTTCGATAAATTAGTATCAAGAACAAAAATATATTTATTTATAATATTAATTTTGTTAATCGCAATATGTATTCAAGAGTATAGATTTATAATACCATCAATAATAGTGTATATATTAATAGTAATATATGCAATATTTACAGACCAAAAAAGAAAAAATCAAATTTCAGAAACTATCGAAGACTTAACAATTACGGTAGATGATGCAGCTAAAACAAGCCTAATAAACTCTCCATTACCATTAGTAATAGTAAATATATCTGGAAAAATCATATGGAGAAGTTCAAAATTCGTATCTGAATTTGCAAATATAGATATTAGTGCATATTTAAGAGATATTTTATCTGAAATGAATTATGAAATTGAAAAAAACAAAGATAAAAGTGATAAATCTATAAAAACACAAATACAAATTGGAAATAAAATATACAAGGTATTAGGCAGATTTATTAATGAAAAAAGATCAAATAGGAATAAAGATAATATCATTTTATACTTTATTGACGAGACTGAAAATATAAAATTACAAAAAGAATATACAGATTCAAAATCATGTGTAGAAATCATAATAGTAGATAATTACGAAGAAAACATGCAATTAATAGAAAGTGAAGAAAAACCACAAATAATTGCCGAAATAGATAAATGTATATTCGAATGGACTGACGATACAAAAGGAATATTAATAAAACAAGATAGAGACAGATATGTTTATATATTTGAACAAAGATATTTAGAACAGTTAAAAAATGATAAATTTAGTATATTAGATAAAGTTAAAGAAATTCCAAATAAAGCAAATGTACAATTCACCTTAAGTATAGCTGTATCTAATGAAGGAAAAACAGACAAAGAAAAATATAAATCAGCACAAACTGCAATGGATATAGTTTTAGGTAGAGGTGGAGATCAGGCTGTTATAAGGGAAAATGATATATATAAATTCTTTGGAGGAAGAACTCAAGAAGTAGAAAAAAGAACAAAAGTAAAAGCAAGAATAGTAGCACAAGCTTTAGAGAACTTAATAAAAGAGTGTAGTAAAGTTATGATAATGGGGCATACAAATCCTGATATAGATTCTATGGGTTCAAGTATGGGTATTTATAGACTAGCCAAAGAATTGAACAAAAATGCTTATATTATAAATAGTGATGAAACTACTACATTACAAAGTTTTAAAGAATCTTTATTAAAAGAAGAAGAATATGAAGATATATTAATAAGCAAAGAAGTAGCAGAAGAAAATGTAGACGAAAATACATTATTAGTTATAGTAGACACACATAAAAGGAATTATGTAGAAGCACCAGAATTATTAAATAAAACCAATAATATCGTACTTATAGATCATCATAGAAGAAGTGCAGATTATATTGAAAACGCTACACTTACATTCCAAGAAGTATATGCATCATCAGCTGCAGAATTAGTAACAGAAATTTTACAATATGCAAATACAGAAGTTAATTTAAGAAAAATCGAGGCAGAAAGTTTATATGCAGGAATAATGATGGACACAAAAAATTTCACATTCAAAACAGGTGTAAGAACCTTTGAAGCTGCAGCATATTTACGTAAATGTGGTGTTGATATAATAAGAGTAAAAAAATGGTTTCAAAGTGATTTAATAAGTTTTAATAAAATAGCAGAAATAGTTAAAAAAGCAGAAATTGTAAATGACTCAATAGCAATTGCAAGTTACAACAGAAAAACAAAAGACGCAAGTGTAATTTGTGCAAAAGCTGCTGATGAATTATTAACAATAAGTAATATAACAGCATCATTTGTATTAGGAAATGTAGGAGATAAAATTTGTATTAGTGGAAGATCAATAGGGGATATAAATGTTCAAATAATATTAGAAAAACTTGGTGGAGGAGGTCATATAACTCTAGCAGGTGCACAATTAGAAAATATTACAATGGAAGAAGCAAAACAAGAACTTATAATTAGAATAAATGAATATTTTGCAGAGATAGAAAATTAGTTGGAATCAACTAATTTTCTTTTCTTATTACTTGAAATATGTGGAAAATTAGTGTAAAATAGTAACATGCAATGCAATTGTATAGGAGGTATTCTTATGAAAGTAATTTTAAAAGCAGATATAAAAGGAGTAGGAAAAAAAGATCAAATAATAAATGCATCAGATGGCTATGCAAGAAACTATTTGTTTCCTAAAAACTTAGCAGTAGAAGCTAATAATGAAAATATGGCTAAATTAAAAGCAAAGCAAGATTCAAATGCATATAAAAAATCACAAGAAAAAGAAGAAGCAAAAAAAATAGCAGATAAAATATCTAAAATTTTGTTAAAAATAGAAGTAAGAACAGGGGAAAACGGAAAAATTTTTGGAGGAGTATCTTCCAAAGAAATTGCAGATAATTTAAAAGAAAAATACAATATAAGCATTGATAAAAAGAAAATAGACTTAAAAGAAACAATAAAAGAAACCGGAGAAAAAGAAATAAATGTTAAATTATACGAAGGAGTAGTAGGGAAGTTAAAGATAGATGTTATTCCTAAACAATAAAATTGAAAGGAATGAGCAAAATGGAATTAGGTAAAGTACCACCACATGATATAGAAGCAGAACAAGCGGTTATAGGAAGTATGTTAACAGATAATGAAGCTGTTATAGCAAGCATAGAAATTTTAAAAGAAGAAGATTTTTATAGAGAAGATAACAAGATAATATATTCTGCAATGCTTAATTTATATAATAGGTCAGAGCCAATAGATTTAATAACAGTAAAATCTGAATTAGAATCAATGGGAAAAATAGATCAAGTAGGAGGAATTGAATATTTAGCAGAATTACCAGAAAAAGTACCAACGACAGCAAATGCTAGTAAATATATAAAAATCGTACATGAAAAATCAATATTAAGAAATTTAATAAAAACAGCAAACGAAATAATAGAACTAGGGTATGACCCAACAGAAGATGTAGAAGACATCATGGAAGGTGCAGAAAAAAAGATTTTTAACTTAATGCAAAATAGAGACCAAAAAGGGTATACACATATCAAAGATATATTAGTAGAAAGTTTTACTAATTTAGAAGAATTATATAATAGAAAACAAAACATTACAGGATTACCAACAGGATTTGTAGATTTAGACAATAGAACAGCAGGACTACATGGTTCTGAATTCATATTAATAGCAGCAAGACCAGCAATGGGAAAATCAGCATTTGTATTAAATATTGCAACAAATGTAGCATTAAGAGCAAATGTACCGGTTGCAATATTCAGCTTAGAAATGTCAAAAGACCAAATGGTTAATAGAATTTTATGTAGTGAAGCAATGGTAGACAGTAATAAAGTAAGAACAGGAAAATTGGAAGAAGATGACTGGGCAAAACTTGCAGGGGCAATAGGACCGCTTTCAGATGCAGGAATATATATAGATGATACACCAGGAATATCAATAATGGAAATAAGAGCAAGATGTAGAAAGATGAAGCTAGAAAAAAATATCGGATTAGTAATAGTGGATTATTTGCAATTAGTTCAAGGAAGCAACAAAAGAGTTAATGGTAGTAGAGAGCAAGAAATAGCAGAAATAAGTCGTTCATTAAAAATACTTGCTAAAGAACTAAATGTGCCTGTTATAGCTTTATCACAATTATCAAGAGCAGTGGAACAAAGACCAGACCATAGACCAATGCTTTCAGATTTGCGTGAATCAGGTTCAATAGAGCAAGATGCAGATATTGTAATGTTTTTGTATCGTGATGATTATTATCATGAAGATAGTGAAAAGAAGAATATTGCAGAAGTAATAATAGCAAAACAAAGAAGTGGTTCTACAGGAACAGTAGATTTAGGCTGGCTTGGAAGTTATACAAAATTTGTTAACCTAGAAAAAAGATTTGATGACTAGAAGGGAAAATTTAATGGAAGAAGAAATTTTAAAAGTAATACGAAAATATAATTTAATAGAAAAGGGAGACAGATTAGTATTAGGAGTTTCTGGTGGTCCTGATTCAATGTGTATGCTTGACATACTAAATAAAATAAAAAACAATTCAGATATAGATATGGAGTTCAGCATTGTAGTCGCACATGTGAATCATATGATAAGAGAAGAAGCCAATAGCGATGAACAATATGTAAAAGAATATTGCAAAAAAAACAATATTGATTTTTATTCTAAAAGTATAGATGTTCAAAAAATTGGAAATAATATGAAAATAGGAACAGAAGAAGCAGGAAGAAAAGTAAGATATGAATTTTTTGATGAAATTTTAGAGTTGACAAATTCAAATAAAATAGCAATTGCACATAATAAAAATGATAAAATAGAAACAATATTTATGAATTTATTTAGGGGGAGTGGAATACTAGGGCTTAAAGGAATAGAAGCAAAAAATGGTAAATATATAAGACCATTAATTGAATGTGAAAGAGATAAAATAGAAAAATATTGTGTAGAAAATAATTTAAACCCAAGAATAGATAAAACTAATTTTGATAACACATATACTAGAAATAAAATAAGAAATGTAGTAATACCTTATATAAAAAAAGAATTTAATCCAAATATAATAAATACTATAGATAGGTTATCTGAATTAGTTTCAGAAGAAGAAACATATATAGAGAAGCATGTAGAGGAAACATATAGTAAATTATTGATAAAAGAAGATTTATTAAACAAAACCGTAATTTTAGATTTAAAGCAGTTCAATTGCCAAGAAAAAGTAATAAAATCAAGACTTGTATTATATACTATAGCAAGACTTTTTGGCTCAACTAAAGGAATTGAAAAAATACATATTGATGATATAGTAAAAATGTGCAGTAAAAATATTGGTAATAAATATTTAACTCCAAACAAAAATACAAAAATTTTAGTAAATGATGGAAAAATTTATTTTTTGGGCTAAAAATAAGTATCCGTAATAACTTAGAATTTGTAATAAAAAAGACATAAAAAAACTATTGAAAAAGCTATTTATATATGGTATAAAAGCTATATTGAAAAGGGATGGAAAACAAGTAGATAGGAGGAATTAATTTGAAAAATAGCATTAAAACTTTAGCAATGTGGTTAATAATAGGAGTAATATTTATAATAATATTATCATCTATAATGGAGAATTCAAGCACAAAATTGAAATATTCAGAATTAATAACAAATATAAACGAAGGAAAGGTTGAAACCATTGAGATAGAGTCAAATGGCACAACAGCATTAGTAAAACTTGAAGGTGATGACATAGAAAAAGAAGTAAATATTCCAGACATGGGAAGTTTTATGAGTTATACCGAAGAATTTTTAAATAATGGAGCATTTACATTAGAGGAAAAATCTGAATCAATATTTGTTATAATTCTTAACTTATTAACACCATTTGGAATTTTAATAATATTCTTTATATTCTGGTTCTTACTAATGGGTGGAATGAATGCTGGGCAACCAGGAGGAAAAACACTTTCATTTGGTAAAAGTAAAGCTAGAATGATGACACCAGCAGATAGAAATAAAATTTCATTTGATGATGTAGCAGGTGTAGACGAAGAAAAAGAAGAACTAGAAGAAATTGTACAATTTTTAAAAAATCCAAAAAAATTTACAGATATGGGAGCAAGAATACCAAAAGGTGTACTTTTAGTAGGTCAACCAGGTACAGGTAAAACATTACTTGCAAAAGCGGTAGCAGGAGAAGCGGGAGTACCATTTTTCATAATAAGTGGGTCAGACTTTGTTGAAATGTTTGTTGGTGTTGGTGCTTCAAGAGTAAGAGACTTATTTGACGAAGCCAAGAAAAATGCACCATGTATTGTATTTATAGATGAAATCGATGCAGTAGGACGTCAAAGAGGAGCTGGCTTAGGCGGAGGACATGATGAAAGAGAGCAAACATTAAACCAATTATTAGTTGAAATGGATGGATTCTCAGAAAACGAAGGAGTAATAGTGCTAGCAGCTACAAACAGACCAGATGTATTAGATAAAGCATTACTTAGAGCTGGTAGATTTGATAGACAAATAGTAGTAGGACTTCCAGATGTAAAAGCAAGAGAACAAATATTAGAAGTTCATAGCAGAAAGAAAAGATTAGCAGATGATGTAGATTTAAAAATAATAGCAAAAAATACATCAGGTTTTGCGGGTGCAGACCTTGAAAATGTATTAAACGAAGCTGCTTTATTAGCAGCCAGAAGAAATTTAGACAAAATAGGAATGAAAGAGATAGAAGATGCAATGGTGAAAGTAACAATGGGACCAGAAAAGAAAACTAGAGTTAGAAGCGAAAAAGAAAATAAATTGGTTTCATATCACGAAGCTGGTCATGCAGTAGTAAGTCATTATTTACCAACACAAGATCCAGTACATCAAATATCTATAGTTCCAAGAGGAATGGCTGGAGGATATACAATGTATCGTCCAACAGAAGATAAAAACTTTATGTCTAAAACAGAAATGGAAGAAAATATCGTATCTCTATTAGGTGGTAGAGTAGCAGAAGCTTTAATATTAAATGACATATCTACAGGAGCTAGTAATGATATAGAAAGAGCAACAGCAATTGCAAGAAATATGGTTACAAAATACGGAATGAGCGAAAGAATAGGAACATTGACATTAGGTTCAGATCAAGACGAGGTATTTTTAGGTAGAGACTTAGCTCATGCAAAAACATATTCAGAAGAAACAGCAAGTGTTATTGATGAAGAGATTAAGAGAATTGTAGATAAAGCATATGAAAAAGCAAAACAAATATTAACTGAACATGTAGATAAATTACATGCAGTTGCGGGAATACTACTTGAAAAAGAAAAAATTGAAGCAGATGAATTTGAACAGATATTTAATTCTTGATTTTAAAATAAAAAAAAGAAAGTAGCATATTGCTATTTTCTTTTTTTTATTATAAAATTAAGGTATTAAAGGATATATTTAGGAGAAAGGTTAAAAATCTTTCTCCAACCAGATTTATGCCTTAAGGAAGGAATAAGTTTAAATATGAAAAATTATTATGAAATTTTACAAGTAAGTCATAATGCTTCAAAAGAAGTTATAGAAAAAGCATATAAGGTCTTAGCAAAAAAATATCATCCAGATTTACAAACTTCATATACTGCTAAAACATATGCAGAGCAAAGATTAAAAGAAATAAACGAAGCATATAATGTTTTATCAGATGATTTTTTAAGAGAACAGTATGATTTCGAATTCAAGAGAGAAAAAATAAGCAATATGAATAATAGAATCAATAATTCTAAATCAAATGATAATTACAATGCTAACCCAAACAATAATGTTGGAGCGCAAAATATTAATACAGATTCTAAAGCAAGAACTTCAAAAAAGAAGAGTGGTATTGAATATAGATATGATAATATCGGAACAATGGATGGTGCGGCAGATATAGTAAGAGAAATGTTTAAAGGTGGAATTCCAAAAAGAGAAAAAAGAAAATTAGGGCAGAAAGATATATTTGCTATATTACTTACAATTATCATAGTCATTGTTATAGGAGTAATTTTATGGTTTATACCATTTACTAATTCATGGATGAGAGAATTTTTATTTGAAAATCCGTTTTTTGACTTTATAAGTAGATTATTTAGTTAATAAATTGTTGACAATGGGAAATCTTTAATGTATAATGTATATCGTTATAGGGTTATCCCACATACATAATCGTATGGCCGGAAGGAGGGAAATAAAATGTCAGAGATTAAAGTTAATAATGGAAATATAGAAGATGCGTTAAAAAGATTTAAGAGACAATGTGCAAGAAACGGAGTATTGCAAGAAGTTAGGAAAAGAGAGCACTATGAGAAGCCTAGTGTAAAGAGAAAGAAAAAATCAGAAGCTGCTAGAAAGAGAAAATTTTAAATAATTAAAATTTTGATGATATGTGGGAGTTTATATAAAATTAAACTTCCATTTTTTTGTATATAATTTTTGGTTAGTGATATAATAATGGAAAAAGATTAATAGGGAAGGAATGATAATATATATGAAATGCGAGACAAAAGAAATAAAAAAAGGCATAAAAATACATTATATAAATACAGATAAATTTAAAACAAATCTAATTGCTATTTTTCTATCAACACCATTAGAGAAAAGCAATGTTACAAAAAATGCAGTTATAGCACCGGTATTAACTAGAGGAACTTCAAAAATGCCTAGTCAAGAAGAAATAAGTCAAAAATTAGAAGGCATGTATGGAGCTTTATTAAACTGCGGAATTGAGAAAAAGGGAGATAATCAAATACTAAAATTTTATATAGAAAGTGTAAATGATAAATTTTTACCAGACGACAACGAAAAAATTTTACAAAAATCTGTAGAAACATTGTTAGAAATTGTATTTTCACCATATATAGAAAATGGAGTTTTTAAAAAAGAATATGTTGAACAAGAAAAAAATAACATTAAACAGGTTATAGAAGGAAGAAAAGATAACAAAGCAAAATATGCACTAGAACGTTGCATGGAAGAGATGTACAAAGGTGATAATTACGAAATATATAAATTAGGATATGCAGAAGATATTAAAAACATAGACGAGAAAAATCTATATGAACAATATAAAAATTTAGTAGATAATTGCAAAATAGATATTTTTATATCTGGTGTTTTAGATGAGTATACAGAAAATATAATAAAAAATAATGAATTAATAAATAATTTAAAAGAAAGAGAAGGAACAATAGAAAAAGCAAACTTTGAAGTAGCAAATGCAGAAAAAGAAAATATCGTATTTGAGAATAATGATGTAGTCCAAGGAAAATTAGTTCTGGGATTAGATGTAAATATAAGCAACGAAAAACAGCAAAATGATGTATTGCTATATAATAGTATATTAGGAGGAAGTGCAAACTCAAAATTATTTCAAAATGTAAGGGAAAAAGCAAGCTTGGCATATACAGCAAGTTCAAGCTATTTAAGAATAAAAAATAGTATATTTATTAATTGTGGAATCGAAATTGAAAATTATGACAAAGCACTAAAAATAATAAAAGAGCAGTTAGAAGAAATGAAAAAAGGAAACTTTTCAGACAAAGAAGTAGAGGATATAAAAAAAGGATTAATCTCTGCGATTAAATCAATTAATGATGAGCAAGATACATTAATAATGTATTTATTTGGTCAAGAATTTGTAGAAGAACAAACATCAACAGAAGAATATGCCAAAAGGGTAAAAAATGTAACAAGACAAGATATTATAAATATTGCAAATTCAATAAAAATAAATACAATATATTTTTTAACAAACCAAAAATAAAAATATGGAGGGTATTATGCAAGTAATAGAAAATTTAAAAGTTAAAGAGAAATTATATATTGAAAAACTAGACAATGGTCTTACTATAATGGTAATACCAAAAAAAGATGTTCAGAAAAAATATATAATTATTGGAGTAAATTATGGCTCAAATGATAATACATTTATAGCTCCAGGAGAGACAGAACCTACAGAAATTCCAAAAGGAGTAGCACATTTTTTAGAACATAAAATGTTTGAACAAGAAAATGGAACAAATAGTTTAGATGTTTTAACATCATTAGGAGTAAATGCAAATGCATATACTACAAATGATCATACAGCATATTTATATGAATGTACAGACAATTTTTACGAAGCTTTAGATGAGCTTATGGATTATGTTCAACATCCATATTTTACTGATGAGAATGTAGAAAAAGAAAAAGGGATAATAGGGCAAGAAATTGGAATGTATGATGACTATCCTGACTGGAAAGTCTATTTAAATGCATTAACGGCAATGTATTATAATAATCCAGTAAAATTGGATATAACAGGAACTGTAGAAACTATAAGTAATATAAATAAGGAAATATTGTATAAATGTTATAATACATTCTATACACCTTCTAATATGGCAATGGTAATATGTGGAGATTTTGAACCTAGATTATTAGTTGAAGAAATAAAGAAAAGAATTTCAATGCAAGACAATAAGAGAGAAATAAAAAGAATATACCCAGAAGAACCAGAAAATATTGTACAAGAAAAAATAATCGAAAAAATGGAAGTAAGCAGACCATTATACACAATAGGTATAAAGTGTAAGACATTAGATGTTGGCGATTTACCAGAAAAATCAATAAAAGAACATATTTCTGTGCAGATTTTGATGAATATATTATTTGGAGAAAGTTCGCCATTATATAGAAAATTATATGATTCAGGTAATATTTCATATGTTCCAAATATGGAACACGAATTTTCTAAAGAATATGCTCATATATTATTAACCGGACAAGCAAATTCTCCAGAAGTTGTATATGACGAGTTTAAGAAAACAATTAATGAATTAAAAACAAACGGGATAAAACAAGAAGATTTTGATAGAGTCAAGAAAATGGTTTATGGTGGATATATAAAAGAATATAATGACATTACAAATATTGCTAGAATGTTTTTAAGTGACTATTTTAAAGGAATTAATTCTTTTGAATGTTTAGAACAAATTCCTACAATAGATTTACAATATGTTACAGACGTTTTAAATAAAATTTTTGTGGAAGATAAAATGATTTTATCAATTGTAGAAAAGTAAGAGTGTCGGATTTTGTAAAAAAACCAAATACGAAAGTTGTGAAAAAAACAAGAAAATACTTGACTGAACAGGAAAAATATGGTAATTTAATAATATACAGAAGATAAAACAAAAAAAGGAGAGGATTACTATGTTAAATGATGAAATTTGTAAATTAAGAGATAAATTGAATAAAAGTATAGAAAATGGCGAAGATTATAGTATTATTTATAAATTAAGTGTAGAATTAGACGAATTAATTGCAAAATATTATGATACTAATAAAGAAAAATAGCGGAAAAATAAAAAAAGATAAAAAAAATTAAAGAGTAAATAAAATAAATCTTCTTAAAAAGTTTGAGATTAACTTTTTATGGAGATTTTATTGTATTAATTTATTAGACATTTTTCTAATATAGCGTCCAATTTCTTCATCAGATAGATTTAATTCAGAAATTAGATTTTTAAGAACATCTCTACGAGGTAAATCCTCTTCATTGTCTATTCTTATATATTGTCTTAAACTTATACCCAATATTTGAGACATTTTTTCTTGAGTGTATTGTTTTGCTTTCCTTTTCTCTTTAATCATATTTAACACACCTTTTATTTGAACTAAAGTAATTATTGCATAATTTTTAGAAGAATTGTATTGACATTTAAAGACAGTAACAGTTGACTACTGGATAACGGTTTCAAGAATTATTTTATTAACGCTTTTCTTATTGTTTGTTCGAAAACATTATCCAGTCGTGATTTTAGCAAAAAAGAATCTATTATTATTGATAAAAATATGTATTCGTGATATAATATTTAGCCAAGTGAGGTAAGAGATATGTTTATAGAACCTAAAAATTCAGAAGAATTAACAAAAGAAGAAAATAAATCTTCAAATGCCAAGTTTAGGAACTTTAAGCAAATAGTTAATACATTCTATAACGAAGAAATAGAAGAAATAGAAAAAGTAGAAGAATCACAATATAAAAAATTGGGAACTATTAAAATTGAGCCTAAAATATTATACGACAAATTCACAAACAGTATGAAAGTAGAATTCAAAATTGGAAATAAAAAAATGTATAAAATAAAAAATCTTACAGAATTCTATGATAGAGTAATAAATGAAGAATCCTATAAATATGGAGACAAATTACAATTTATACATAAAAAAGAAAATTTTGAAGATGACTCGCAAAAATTGTTAGACTTTATATTAAAATATTCAGAAATAATAAAATATACGAACTCAAACTCAAATAGTAATTATAGATATTTTGGTAATGCACTAAGTGAAACAAATATTGTATTAGGAAATTCTGGAATAGATGAATTATTCGAGATTTTAAAAAATAAAACAATATCATTTCAAAGAAACTATAACGAAGAAATGATATTATTTGCAGATGAAAATCCAGATGTATATTTTATATTAAATAAAATTAAACAAGGAGAATACGAATTAATACCTAATATTGATTTATTCAATATAAATATAATAGAAGGAAGCAAATATAAATACTTACTAATAAAGAACAAATTATACAAATGTGATATGGAATTTCAGAATACCACTCTAAGATTTATAAAAATGTTTAGACAAAATTACCTTACAGAAGTATATTTAGAAGAAAAGGATTTAGTACAACTATATTCTATAATAGTGCCTAAAATAAAGAATGCAATTGTATTAGGAAATGTAAAAGAAGAAGATATAAAAAAATATAAGCCTGAAAAACTGCTTGTAAAATTGTTTTTAGATTTTGACCAGAATGATTACCTAATTGCAGATGTAAAATTCAGTTATGGAGAAAATGAATTTAATCCATTAGACGAAAAACAAGAGAAAAACTTTCCAAGAAATATGTTGGACGAGACAAAAGTTTTAAACCAAATTAGAAAATCAGGATTTATGTTTGATGTAAAAAATTTAAGATTTATACTTCCAGCTAATGACAAAATATATGAGTTTTTAGCTTATGACATAGAAGAATACATGAAAAAATTTGAAGTAATGGTTACAGACAATTTTAAGGCAAAAGAGATAGCAACACCTAAAATGAGTATGATAGGTATAAAGGTTGAAAATAACTTATTAGATATAGATTTGAGCAAAATCAATATTGATATTTCAGAATTAAAAGATGTGTTATCAAAGTATAAATTAAAAAAGAAATATTACAGATTAAAAGATGGGAGATTTCTAAAACTAGAAAATAACAAAGAGATAGAGTTTATAGAAAACCTTGTATCAAATGCAGATATTAGCAGTCAAGAGCTAGAAAAAGGTGAAATACAATTACCAATAAATAGAACATTATATTTAAATCAATTATTAAAAGATGTAAAAAACATAAAAATAGAAAAAGATAAAAAATATAAAGAAATAGTAAATGATTTTAGGAAAGAGAATTTAGAAGAGGAGATAGTAATTCCCCAGACACTAAAAGCAAATTTACGTGATTATCAAAAAATAGGATTTAAATGGTTAAAATTATTAGATTATTACAAACTTGGTGGAATATTAGCAGATGATATGGGACTTGGAAAAACAATACAAGTTTTGTCTGTTATATTAGATTATAAAAAAAGCATAAAAAATAAAAGCGAAAGAAAAACAAGTATTGTAATTTCTCCTAGCTCGCTTGTGTTAAACTGGCTAAGTGAAGCACAAAAATTTGCACCATCATTAAAAGTACAAGTTATAAACGGCACAACAGAAGAAAGAAAAGAAAAAATTAATAATTTAGAAGAAAATGATGTAATTCTTACATCATATGACCTATTAAAAAGAGATATTGATATATATAAAACTAAAAACTATGAGTTTAGGTATGCAATTGCAGATGAGGCACAATATTTGAAAAACAGTAATACACAAAACGCAATATCAATTAAAAAAATAAAAGCACAAACAAGATTTGCATTAACAGGAACACCAATAGAAAATTCTCTTGCAGAATTATGGTCAATATTTGACTTTATAATGCCAGGATATTTATTTGCATATAGAAAATTTAAAAATATGTATGAAATACCAATAGTAAAAGAACAAGATGAAGACGCAACACAAAAACTAAAGCTTTTAATCCAACCATTTATTTTAAGAAGAACAAAACAAGAAGTATTAACAGAGTTGCCAGACAAAATGGTAACAGTTTTAAATAATGAAATGAATGAGGAACAAAATAAAATATATCTAACATATTTAGCTCAAGCAAAAGAAGAAGTAAAAGATGTGTTAGAAGCAGATAATATAAATGCAAGTCAAATAAAAATATTATCAATTTTAACAAGACTAAGACAAATATGTTGCCATCCTAGTTTATTTATAGAAAACTATAATGGAGAATCCAGTAAATTAAATCAGTGCTTGGAAATAGTAGAAGATGCAATAAATTCAGGGCATAGAATATTATTGTTTTCTACATACACATCAATGCTAAGTATTATAGAAAAATATTTAGAAAAGAAAAATATAAAATATTTAAAACTAACTGGACAAACAAAAGTTACAGAAAGAGTTGACTTAGTAAATCAATTTAATGAGGATAAAAATATAAAAATATTTTTAATTTCTTTAAAAGCAGGAGGTACAGGGCTTAATTTAACTGGTGCTGATATGGTAATACATTATGATCCATGGTGGAATTTATCTGCAGAAAGCCAAGCTACAGATAGAGCATATAGAATAGGGCAAAAAAACAATGTCCAAGTATATAAGCTTATTACAAAAAACTCAATAGAAGAAAAAATTTACGAATTACAGCAAAAAAAATCTAAACTAATTGATGATGTCCTAAGTACAAATGCAACATTTATTAATAAATTATCAAAAGAAGATATTTTAAATTTGTTTTCTTAAGTTTTTTTGAGCATTGTGTAAGTTTATGTTATAATAATAACAGAGGTGATTAATTTGAGTAGTAAATATTGGGAAAAATTAGATGAACATAATGACCAAAAATTTGAAAGAGATATAAGGAACAAAATAGAATATTTTAGTAATTTAATATCAATTGAGCAAGACAAAAATAAGAAATTAGAATATATTAAATCTGTAATTAGTTTATATGATGATTTAAGAATAAATTGTCTTGACTATACAGAAAGAGATGAAAAAGAAAAACAGAAATATATAAAAGAAATTGATGATATTGTAAACTATAGATTTGAAAAGAAGAGAAATGATGTAATGTATAATGAGTTAATGAAGAATGCAAAGAATGAAAAAGAAAATGAATCATGGGAAGATTTTGAAAGAGAAGAAAGCCTAAAAGATGACAGAGAAGAGGAAGAAAGATAGGAAGGAGAAATTTGAATGTGTGATTATATAACGATAATAGGCGGAGGATTAGCAGGTACAGAAGCGGCATATCAAATTGCCAAAGCAGGAATAAAAGTAAAACTATATGAAATGAAACCTAAAAAGTTTTCACCAGCACATTCAAATAAAGATTTAGCAGAAATAGTATGTAGTAATTCATTTAAGTCAAACTTATTAACAAATGCATGTGGTCTGTTAAAAGAAGAATTAAGAAGATTAGATTCATTGTTAATAAAAATAGCAGACGAAACAAAAGTGCCTGCTGGGCAGGCATTAGCTGTTGATAGAGAAGTTTTTTCTAAAAGAGTAACAGAAGAAATACAAAAAAATTCTTTAATAGAAATAATAAATGAAGAAGTGACTGATATAAGTCAAATAAATGGAAAAATAATAATTATTGCAACAGGACCATTGACTTCTGAAAGTTTAGCTAAACAAATACAGGAGATTACAGGACAAGATAAACTATATTTTTATGATGCAGCAGCACCAATAGTATTAAAAGATAGTATTGATTTTAATATAGCATTTTATGGAGATAGATATAGTCAAGAAAAGAAAAAAGAAGAAACAATAGAAGAATGGAAAGAAAGATTAGAAAACCAAGAAGGACAAGAACAAAGTTATATAAATCTTCCAATGAATAAAGAAGAATATGAAAAATTTTGTAATGAATTAATAAAAGCAGAAGTGGTAACATTGCACGACTTCGAAAAAAGGGAAATATTTGAAGGATGTATGCCAATAGAAATAATGGCAAAAAGAGGATTAGATACCTTAAGATTTGGTCCATTAAAGCCAGTAGGATTTGATGACCCAAGAACAGGAAAAAGACCATATGCAGTAGTGCAATTAAGACAAGATGATAAACAGGCAACATTATATAACATGGTAGGATTTCAAACAAACCTAAAATTCGGAGAGCAAAAAAGAATATTTAGTATGTTACCAGGTTTGCAAAATGCAGAATTTGTAAAATATGGTGTAATGCATAGAAACACTTATATAAATTCAACAGAATTATTAGATGAAACATATAAACTTAAATCCAAATATTCTAAAAATATTGAAAAGACCATATATTTTGCAGGACAAATAACAGGAGTAGAGGGTTATGTAGAATCAATTTCCTCTGGAATGGTAGCTAGCCTAAATGCAATACAAGATTTTAAAAATTGGGCAGAGAATGAGGCTTCTGAGGACAAGGCCAAAAAACAGTTTAATTATGATGTTCCTAGCGATGAAATAAAAAAACATGCAGAACACAGAATAGTATTCTCAGAAAATACTATTATAGGGAGTTTAGCCAAATATATATCAACTCCAAATACAAAGTTTCAGCCAATGAACGCAAACTTTGGCATATTACCAGAACTTGAGGGCAAGAAAATAAAAGATAAAAAAGAAAGATATATGAAATTGGCAGAAAGAAGTTTGTTGAATTTTGAGAATGTATGATGTTACAGAAATATTAAGAATGTATTAAAAGAATGTTACAAGCTTGATAACATTCTTTTTTAATACTAAAATAAAATAGATGAAGTATATATAGGTGTTTTTAGAAACAATTTAAAAATATAGAGAGTAAGGGTTAATAATGTACTGAAAGCAGTATAATAGCACAATATTAATCAATACAACTTAACATAAAATATAAAAAATCTTGCAAAATACGCCAATATATGATAAAATATAACTGTAGATAAAAATTAGGAGGTTTAGTAATGGAAGAAAATAAGGGAGATTTCCAAAAATTAGAAGAGTATATGAATAAAATTAAAGAATCTATGAAGTTAAGCAATTCAAAAAAAGCAGAGATAGAGCAATTAAATAAAAAATTATACGAAGAAACCAGAATTATGATGGTTGACCAAGAAAAAGCAGAATTAGAAAACAAAAAATCTGAAAAGAAAGAATTTGATGAAATGACAACACAAGCTCTAATAAATGCACAAAAAGATATAATAGCTTTAAGAGAAAAACTTGAAAAAGATTATACAAAAATGTTGTTGGATATGCAAAAACAAGAAAAAGAAGTGGAAGAAAAATTTGTTAAAATGATGCAAAGAGAGCCAACAGACGAAAAGGTAAATTGGATAAATCAAAGTAAAGAAAAAGCATTAGAAGCATTAAGAACTAAAAGAGAAAATTCACAAAAAGAGCATAATGAAAAAATGGTAGACATCAAAAATTGGGAAAATGAAATTCAAAGTTATGCAATAGAGTTAAATGTGTTAGACAAGATAGATAATGTTAGAACAAGCTCAAAGACAGAACAAAAAAAGGAAGATTCAACGCAAGAAATTCCAAGAAAAGAAAAAGAAGACCAAAGTATAGCACAAGCCCAAACACAAGCAACGACTGAACCAGTGCAAACAGCACAAGCTCAAGAGCAAACAGAAACAGAGAAAGAACAAGAATCAACACAAGAAATACAAGACCAAGATGAAGTAATATCATCAGAGAAAGGGAAAAATATAAACATTAAATTTAGACCTTATGAAAAAAATGGTGAAGGTATAAAGGAAATTATTTGTCAAACTAAATTAGGTTTATATATTATTGAAAAAGCTGATGGAACAATAGAATATTTCGACGCAAAAAGAGAAGGAGCTGTAGATAGAAAATCTAACAAAGAATTATCAAAAGAATTTTCTAAAATTGATAAAAGTGATTTAAAAAAAGTGGATTTAAATGTTTTAAAGATATTAAAGGATAATGGTGTTGATAATAAAGGCTTAATGGAATATATTGAAGGCAAAAATGATGAGACGAAATTTAGAACAATATATAAAAACGATATGAGCTTAGGTGAATATAAAAAGATTCTAAAGACAGAAGAAAGATCTGATATAGATTCTGATACTAAATTGAAAAAATTGAGATTAAGCCAAAGGAATTTCTTTAAAAAGTTAACAAGAAAACAAACAGACAGACCAGATACATATGTTCTATTTAACAATAAAACATTTATACAGAGAATATCACAATTTTTCGATAGAAAGGCATTATTAGATTCTGGGGTTAAAGTTACAGATGAAGAGTTAGAAAAAATAAGTCCAGAACTTAAAGATGAAAGATTACTAAAAGAAGCGCGTACAGAGGAAATTAACAAAAGTATAAATGATAGATTATATAGCGAAGATGCAGTTGCATATAATGAATTAAAAGAAAATGAGAGTGCTGAACAACAAATTGATGACATGGATGAAGAAAAAATGAAAACTGCTAGAGAAGAATTTGCAAACAGTATGAAACTTGATACTTGGCAAACAGTAAAAAATACAACTAATGCAAAATTAAAAGGTTTAGTTGATAAGGCAATTAAAGAAGCAGGCGTAGAAGCAAAAGAAGATAAAAAAGAAACTACACAAGAGCAAGGACAAGAAGATGAAGGAAGATAGAGATAATTATACTAATAAAAGACTTAGAAAATTAAAAAATCTAAGTCTTTTTGCTTGACTTATCTTAGCAAAGATGATAAAATATAAACTGTTACAAAAAATGCGTGTACAATGCATTTCCGTAGCAGTTTATTACTTTATGTAATATAATTTTAATAATAGGAGGTGAAATTTAAGTGCCAACAATTAATCAATTAGTAAGAAAAGGAAGACAAACAGGAGTAACAAAATCAAAATCTCCAGCTTTACAACATGGATGGAACTCAAAAAATAAGAGATTAACAAACAGCAGAGCTCCACAAAAAAGAGGAGTTTGTACAGTTGTTAAAACAGTTACACCTAAAAAGCCTAATTCAGCTTTAAGAAAAGTTGCTAGGGTTAGACTATCAAATGGATATGAAGTTACATCTTATATCCCAGGTATAGGACATAACTTGCAAGAACACAGTGTTGTTTTAATTAGAGGTGGTAGGGTAAAAGACCTTCCAGGTGTTAGATACCACATTATAAGAGGAACATTAGATACTGCTGGTGTTAAGGATAGAATGCAAGCACGTTCTAAATACGGTGCAAAACGCCCTAAGAAGTAAAAAACAAATTGAAAGCAACAACTTGCACATTTTCGATATTTTGATTATTCCTCGACATACTTATGTATAGTCTCGTCGTAATCAAAACATCAAAAATGCACAATTTATTACTTTGAATTTGTTTTTGCTAAAATAATTTAAATTAAATCAGGCATCTTGCAAGAAACAAAAAGAAAATTAGTGCTTGTATATTCTTACTAAACTTAAGGGACTTAAATTTAGAATAGATTATTAAGCACTATGCGGGAAAGATTACTTTCCAGAGTAACTTTGATATTTTTTTAAATATCACAATTAGTAAATCTAATTAAGAAAAGGAGTGAAGAATAGTGCCAAGAAAAGGTTATATAGCAAAAAGAGATGTTTTACCAGATCCAATATATAATAGCAAAGTTGTAACTAAATTAGTTAACAATATTATGTTAGATGGTAAAAAGTCAGTTGCTCAAAAAATAGTTTATGAAGCATTTGATATCATAAAAGAAAAAGAAGGAAAAAATCCTTTAGAAGTTTTTGAAGCAGCTTTAGAAAATGTAATGCCAGTTCTTGAAGTTAAAGCTAGAAGAGTTGGTGGAGCAACATATCAAGTTCCATTAGAGATTAGACCAGAAAGAAGACAAACTTTAGGTTTAAGATGGTTAGTTACTTATGCTAGAAATAGACATGAGAAAACTATGGCTCAAAAATTAGCTGGCGAAATTATGGATGCTGTTGCTGGAAATGGTGGAGCATTTAAGAAGAAAGAAGATACACATAGAATGGCAGAAGCGAATAAGGCTTTCGCTCATTACAAATGGTAATAAAACGAATGAAAAGCAGCATCTTGCACATTTTCGATATTTTGATTATTCCTCGGCATACTTCATGTATGGCCTCGTCATACTCAAAACATCAAAAATGCACAATATACTACTTTTGCTTCGTTTTAACATTCGATTTAAAACGGCAATCTGCACATTTTCGATATTTCAATTATTCCTCGGCATACTTCATGTATGGCCTCGTCATAATTGAAACATCAAAAATGCACATCTTACCATTTTAAATCAAAATTCAGGTGAAAAAATAAAAGCAAAAATTTATTAAAAATTAATTTAGTAAATTTTAAAGGAAGGGGGAAATTTAAGAAAATGGCAGGAAGAGAATACCCATTAGAGAGAACAAGAAATATAGGAATAATGGCTCATATTGATGCTGGTAAAACAACAACAACAGAGAGAATATTATTCTATACAGGTAAAACACATAAAATAGGAGAAGTTCACGAAGGTGAAGCTACAATGGACTGGATGGAGCAAGAACAAGAAAGAGGTATAACAATTACTTCTGCTGCTACAACATGTTTCTGGAAAAATAATAGAGTTAATATTATTGATACTCCTGGACACGTTGATTTTACAGTTGAAGTTCAAAGATCTTTAAGAGTTCTTGATGGTGCTGTTACAGTTCTAGCAGCAAAAGGTGGAGTTCAACCACAAACAGAAACAGTTTGGAGACAAGCTGATAAATATCAAGTACCAAGAATGGTATATGTTAATAAAATGGATGTTGTAGGTGCAAACTTTTTATTATGCGTTGAGCAATTAAAAACAAGATTACACGCAAATGCAGTTCCATTCCAATTACCAATTGGTGCTGAAGACAATTTTAAAGGAATTGTTGATTTAATTAAAATGAAAGCATATGTTCATAAAGATGATTTAGGAAAAGACATTGAAGAAGGTGATATTCCTGAAGATATGATGGACATGGCTAAAGAATATAGAGATAAAATGATAGAAGCAGTTGCAGAACAAGACGAAGAGTTAATGATGAAATATCTTGATGGTGAAGAATTAACAGAAGAAGAAATCAAAAAAGGTTTAAGAATGGGAACAATTTCAAATACAATAGTTCCAGTATGCTGTGGTTCTTCATATAAAAATAAAGGTGTTCAAGAATTATTAAATGCAATTGTAGATTTCATGCCATCACCATTAGATATACCACATATCAAAGGTGTTGATATGGATGGAAATGAAACTGAGAGAAAAACTTCAGATTCTGAACCATTTGCAGCTTTGGCATTTAAAATTGCAACAGACCCATTTGTTGGAAAACTATGTTTCTTTAGAGTTTATTCAGGAACATTAGAGTCTGGTTCAACAGTTCTAAATGCAAATAAAGACAAAAAAGAAAGAATTGGTAGAATATTACAAATGCATTCAAATCACAGACAAGATATCGACAAAGTATATTCAGGAGATATAGCAGCAGCTGTTGGATTAAAAGATGTTACAACAGGGGATACTCTATGTGATCCAAATGCACCAGTTATATTAGAATCAATGGAATTCCCAGAACCAGTTATTGATATAGCTATTGAACCTAAAGATAAAGTAGCTCAAGAAAAATTGGGAATAGCTTTAGGAAAACTAGCTGAAGAAGATCCTACATTTAAAGTTCATACAAATCAAGAAACAGGTCAAACAATAATTGCTGGTATGGGTGAATTACACTTAGATATAATTGTTGATAGATTAAAAAGAGAATTTAAGGTTGAATGTAATGTAGGTAAACCACAAGTTGCTTACAAAGAAACTATTAGAAATAGTGTTAAAGTACAAGGTAAATTCATTCGTCAATCTGGTGGTAAAGGACAATATGGTGATGTTTGGTTTGAAATGGAACCATTAGAGCCAGGTAAAGGAATTGAATTTGAAAGCAAAATTGTTGGTGGTGCAGTACCAAAAGAATACATCAAACCAATTGAACAAGGTATGAGAGACGCTGCTCAAAGCGGTATACTTGCAGGATATCCAGTAACAGATGTCAAAGTAACATTAGTAGATGGTTCATACCATGAGGTTGACTCATCAGAAATGGCCTTCAAAATTGCTGCTTCAATGGCATTTAAAGATGGATGTAAACAAGCAAAATCAGTTATCTTGGAACCTATTATGAAAGTTGAAATAACAGTGCCAGAAGAATACATGGGTGATGTTATAGGAGATGTAAACTCAAGACGTGGAAGAATGGAAGGTATGGAAGCAAATGATGGTATGGAAGAAATAAGAGCATTTATTCCATTATCAGAAATGTTTGGTTATGCAACAGACTTACGTTCTAAAACACAAGGTAGAGGAACATACTCTATGGAACCTTCTCACTATGAAGAAGTTCCAAAATCTGTATTAGAGCAAATTGTATCATCAAGAGCTAAAAGTGCAGAATAATTTGTAAAAATGCTTGCATTTTTGACTGAAATGTTGTAAAATGCAAGTGCATATAAAAATTACGTTATTAAATTTAAATTAATTAAATAAAGGTAACTAGAAGTTACCAAAATTAAAGGAGGAATTTTAAAATGGCAAAAGCAAAATTTGAAAGAACAAAGCCACACGTTAACATTGGTACAATCGGACATGTTGACCATGGTAAAACAACAACAACAGCAGCTATTACAAAATATTTATCATTATTA
>CAWVFT010000048.1:0-8700 GCA_963928635.1 Bacillota bacterium
ATATCTGCTTCTTCGATTGTTTTGCTAAATTTTACTTCATCTAAACTATTTGTTATTGTATATTCTGGCTTTTTTATTCCTTCTGATGTTGTTATATCTTTACTTCCTATTACTAAATGTCCTTTTTCTTTAAATATTTCTTTTTCCTCTTGTGTTATTAATTCTTCTTCTCTTAATTCTTCTAGTAATTCTTCAAATGTTTTTTCATTTTGATTTGTATATTGGTTTATCATTTCTTCTGCTTGCCATACTTTTACTCTTTCTTCGACAGTAGCTGCTCTGCTTTCTATTTTTGCATTTCCTGCATTCTTTAATATCCCATTATCTCCTGATAATGCTGCTATTGTCACTGCTGCTAATATTAATAATATTATTATTGTAATTACTAATGCAATTAATGTTATACCTGTTTTATTTTTTAATCTTCTTTCCATCTTTTTCTCCTTCTTTCTTTTATTTTTTACCATTTATTTTTAATTTATTCAATTTTATATTATTCTGCTTTATACATAATATATCGTGTATGCATTGAGTATAACATATACCTTTTTCTTATTCAACTTTTTTTATTTTTTGTAATAAAAATGTAATATATACTCTTTCTTAAAAAATACATAACTTATTATGTATTTTGCTTTATGTTATTAATTTTTTGTTAAGATATAAATATACATTCCTTACAAGGAGGCAATTGTAAAATTTAAAAGGATTAAAGATTTAAGAGAAGATCATGATAAATTGCAAAAAGATATAGCTACTCTGCTTGGCATATCTCAACAGTATTATTCTGAATATGAAAATGGTAAAAGAACTATTCCTATTCAACATCTAATAACTCTTGCAAATTATTATAATACATCTATTGACTATATTGTTGGGTTATCTGATTTTAAAGAAAAGAAAACAAGTTAATTTTTAGTTTTATAGGTTTAAAAATTTAACTTGTTTTTTTGTTGTTTATTTTTCCTTTTAAATTGCCATTCTGTTCCGTCAATTTTTTCATTTTTATTTTTCTAATACATTAGATTTCCATTTGGCTTCCTAAAAATGTTGCTGCAGACTGTGCTACTTTCTTTTCTACTTCATTCATTTTTCCATTTGCATCTTTGGACATTAATATTACTGTTCCTATTGTATCTCCATTTGAGATTATAGGATATACTATTTGTGCATTATGTTTCCTTTCGTTTGTATCATTTTTAGTAATTGGCATTGCTGTGTCTCCATTTTCTTTACTTGTATAAACTTCTTTGTCTTCCATTAATTGTTCCAAATCTTTACTTATATCTTGCTCTAAAAATTCTTTTTTAGACCCTCCAGAAACTGCTATTATTGTATCTTTATCTGTTATACAAGCAATATGTCCTGTTGTTTTTGATAATGTTTCTGCATAACCTGATGCGAACTCTGATAATTCACCTATTGGTGAATATTTTTTTAAGATTACTTGACCTTCTCTATCTGTAAATATTTCTAATGGGTCACCTTCTTTAATTCTTAATGTTTTTCTAATTTCTTTAGGTATAACAACTCTTCCTAAATCATCTATTCTTCTTACAACTCCTGTTGCTTTCATAATATAAATCATTCCTTTCTGTTGATATTAATTAGGTTTTTTAATAATTTTTGTTATTTTAATTACTTTAAACCTTCTCTTTTTATTTTCTTTGTTTATATTTTTATTATCTCTTTTTGTTGTTTTTTTATTCATTTTTTGTCAAAAAAAGATTAGTTACATAAAAATAACTAATCTTTACAAATTTATCAAACATTGATTTCTCTTATTTTTCTTTTTAAATTTTTATTTAAATTTGAACTGTACTTTCTGTTTTTTCTTTTTTAGGAAGGAATGATGTTTTTGTTTTTCCTAAAATATATTCTAATGCATTTGAAAAATCTTTTAATGTAACCATTTTTATTGTTGGATCTTTTCCTTCTAAATAATTATCTAATACCTGTTTGAATTGTTTTAAATTTTTAGCTTCGTCTTCTATTTGTTTTGTATATTTATCTGCTCTATTTATCAATTTTTCTTTTATTAAAACTATATCTTCGTTACTTGCACAACTTATTCTTTGGAATAATTGGAATGGGTCATAATATTTAAATATTGGTATATTCATACATTGTCTATCAAACATTTCATAAAATTGTTCCATTCTCATTGGTATACATTTAAATACTTCTTCTGCTCTTTCCTTATACATTTTGTCTAATAACTGACTATTTAAACTATTGAAATGTTTTAAAATGTCATCCATATCTTCTTGCCATTCATCTATTGCAATTTTAGATAATTCTTCATCTACATTATCACAATATGTTGATTTTAATGATGCTAAATTCATTCCATTAAAGAATATTATTTTTAATACTTTTAAATCTTCTTTTATTAAACCTTTTTTAGAAAAATAACTAAAATATGCATATATTTTTACTATATCTATTAACTCTAAATTTCCTTCTTTTACATCTTCTAATGCTGAATTTATTACATCTTCAAATTCGTCATCTGGGATCTTCCAATATTCTTCTGTTAGTAATCTCTTATATCCTGGCAAGTTATTTATGTCTATAGTATTTCTTATTGTTTCCATGTCTTGCTTAAATAACTTCATGTCGAATATTCTTGTTCTTACATAATATTCTATAAATTTGAAAAATCTGTATTCTGCTTTGAAGTTATAATAATAATTGCTATCAAATTCTTTAATATAAAATTGTCTATTATCCATTAAGACTCTTGATGATACTAATATTGATTTATATTCTTCATTATCTTTTATATTTATAAATTTATCTTTTGTTATCTTTCCAGCTTTTATTTCAAATGATATTGCAATTGTAAATATAAGCATTGTTTGCATTACTCTGTTACTTGTGTTTGGATATGATTTATTTACCATATTGAAGATTTTCTTAAAGTCATTTAATGAGTGTTTTAAAATTCTTAAATTTCTTGTTCCACTTCTTTCGAATGTTGCAATTATTAATCTTGTGTTTTCTCTTAAAAATCTAATTAGGTCTGGGTCATTTTCATATCTTAACAAAATACCATTTATTATATAATCAAATTTAGGTGCATATTCAAATGTTTCGCCAATAAGCTTTTCTTTTATTCTTTCATAATCATTTGCTTTATCAAAAACATGCTCTATTTTATCTCTAATCTTCTCAACTATTGGCTTATCTGCTTTGTTTAGTTCTCCTTGTTTGTCTAAAAGATATGTTGCAATAAATGTTTTCATCTCTAGGTTAGAGCTTTTTAATTTAGTAGATAGCTCTTTTTCATTGCATATTATTATTGTTTTTATATGGTCATGCTCAACAAAATTGTTTATATATCCTAATATGTCTATAACATCAACATTTGCTCTTTCTAAGTCGTCAAAACATAATACTTTGTCATCTGTTGAAAAGAAATCTGCATAATCTACTTTGTCCCCATTTTGAGTTACACCGAAAAAATTAGCCATGTCTAAACCTGTTTTTGCATACTCTGGAATTGTAGTTTGTCCATTTGCTTGCATGAATTTTCTTAGGTTTTTGTCCATTAATTGAGTGGTTTCTATAAATATCTTTTTGCTTATTTCTTCTAGGTTTGATATACCATATAAAGACATATATATAGTTGTATATCTTTTTCCATTTAATTGCATAGACTCAATTTTTTTCTTTATTTTATTATTCCAAAAATGAGTTTTACCAGAACCCCATTCTCCGTTTATCATTATTGCATAATCTGTGTAATCTGATCTAACATAATCTAAGATACTTTCTACTAAATCTTCCATTTTATCATATTCCTTTCTAAAGGCATAGGACAAATCTACCTTTGTTTTCCCTTTTATTAATCTTTTGCTAACACTAAGACTCCTATATTTTTAGGATTTGCCTTTTTTAATATTTTGCAACATTCATTAACTGTGCTTCCTGTTGTATATATGTCATCAATTAATAGAATTTTTTTATTTTCTATTTTATCTCCATTTTTTAGAGAATATACATTTTTTATATTCTGCTCTCTTTCCTCTTTTGTTAATTTGCTTTGTTCTATAACATTTTTAGTTTTAAATAAACAGTTATTTATTGGTTTTAAGTTTGCAGATTTGGATATTTCTTTTGCAATTAAAAGACTTTGATTATATCCTCTCTGTTTATTCCTTTTTTTACTTATTGGAACTGGCATAATTGTATCATAATTTTTTATATTTTCAAATATTTTATCATTTTTTAATAAAAAATTTACAAAAGTTTTATACAAATATGATTTTTCTTTAAATTTGTATTTTAAAATATTTTCTCTTATTATTCCCTCATATTTAAAAATATATATTAGCTCTTCAAAATTCATATTTTTAACTTTTTCTATATTTGCTTCTTCATGTGACTCTAAGATTTTTTCACATTTTTTACATAAAAAATTGCTATCTAGTTTTCCACAAATTCCGCACGTTGGTGGATAAAAATAATCTAAAATTTTGCTAAAATTCAATAAACCCTCCTTAATTTAAATTCTAATCCTGTATTTCTTTTTTTGCTGTCTACATTTTGTATCATGAAGTTTACTGTTTTTTCATCTCCTAATATTATTAGTAGTTTTTTTGCTCTTGTTATTCCTGTATATAGTAAATTTCTTGTAAGTAACATTGGTGATGATTTTGGTAATACCATTATTACTACATCAAATTCACTTCCGTTGTGCTTTATGTATTGTTATTGCGTAGCTATGTTCTATTTCTTCTAATTCTGAATATTCATACCATGCTACTTTTTCGTCATCAAATTTTATTTCTACTACTTTTTCTCTTTCGTTGACTTCTGTTATTGTTCCTATTTCTCCATTAAATACTCCGCTTCCTATTTCTTTTCCTTTTTCGCTTTCTTTTTCCCAATATATATCGTAATTGTTTTTTACTTGCATTATTCTATCTCCTGCTCTATATATTGCTCCTAAGTTTGATTTTTCTGGTAAGTTATTTAGGTTTGGATTTAGTATTTGTTGCAATGTTTTGTTTAACTCTTTTGTTCCTAATAGTCCTTTTTTTGTTGGCGTTAATATTTGTATATTTTGAAAAAAGTCGTAGTCACCATATTTTTTTAGTCTGCCTGTACATAGTGTCATTACTTCTTTTAACATTTTTTCTTGTGATTCACATTTTATAAAGAAAAAGTCTTCGTTTGTTTCGTTTGCTATATCATTTTTGTCTAAAAATGGTTCTCCTTGGTTTACTCTATGTGCATTTAACACTATTTTACTTTTTGCCGCTTGTCTAAAGATTTTGTCTAATTTAACTATTTCTATTGTTTCTGATGCTATTAAGTCTTTTAGAACACTTCCCGGTCCAACTGATGAAAGCTGGTCTACATCTCCTACTAATATTAGTTTTGTTCCTTGGAATACACATTTTAGTAAATGTTCCATCAAGAACATATCTACCATTGATAACTCATCTACTACTATTAAATCTGCATCTATTGGGGTTCCTTCATATTCTTTATGTCTTGTATAAATTCCTTCATCATCTAATTTTCCTATTCCTAATAGTCTGTGTAATGTTGATGCTTCTTTTCCTGTTGCTTCTGTCATTTTTTTTGCTGCTCTTCCTGTTGGTGCTGCTAATACTACTTTTTTTCCTCTTTCTTCGTATATATCTATTATTGTTTTTATAATTGTAGTTTTTCCTGTTCCTGGTCCTCCTGTGATTATTGTTACATTATTTTGATTTATTGCTTTTATTGCTTCTTTTTGCTTATCAGATAGTTCTATATTACTCTTTTTTTCTGCTTTTTTTAGCACATTTTCTATATTTTTTATTTCTTTTAAGTTTTTACTTTTGTTTAGTTTTATTATTCTATTTGCAATATTTGCTTCTATTTGATAAAAACTTGATAAATATATCCATTCTTCTCCTTCTCTATCTTCTATTACTATTTCATCTTTTGCACTTAAGTTTATTAAATTATTTTCTATACATTCTGTAGATACATCTAATAGTGTTATTACAAATTCTACCAGATTATCTTTTAGTGTACATGAATGTCCATTGTTTGTTATTCTTATTAATCCATATTTTATTCCACTTTGCACTCTTTTGTCATTATCATAGCTGATTCCTAAGTCTAGTGCCATTTTGTCTATTTGTGTGAAGTCTACTCCTCTTACTAAGTCTACTAATATGTATGGGTCTTTTTCTATTTCTTCTATGCTATTTACTCCATACTTGTCATATATCTTTTTTGCATTTTCTGGTCCTATTCCAAACTTATCTAGGAAGCCTACTATTCTCCATATTTCTTGGCTTTCTATAAAGTCTTCTGCCATTTCTTGTGCTTTTTCTTCGGTTATTCCTTTTATTTCTGCTAACCTTAATGGCTCAAATTTAAATATATTTATTGTGTCTTCTCCAAATTTTTTTATTATTTTTTTTGCTGTTGCTTCTCCTATACCTTTTATACTTCCATTCGCTAGATATTTTTCTAATGCTGATAATGATTCTGGCATTAATTTTTCGAATGTGTCTACTTTGAATTGCCTTCCATAGTCTTTATGTTCTACAAATCTTCCTATTACTTTTAATGTGTCTCCTTTTTTTACAAATGGCAAGTATCCTACTATTGTGGTTTCTTCTTCGTGTGTGTCAAATACTGCTATTGTGTAACTATTTGCTTCGTTTTGATATATTATATCTTCTACTTGTCCTTTAATTTCCAATGTTAGTTTCTTCTCCTTTTTGTTATTATTTGTTTTATATTTTTATTTGATTTTTCTACCCTTATCTTCTTTGTATTCTACTATATAAAAGGAAAAATAGCAAGAAATTCTTGCTATTTATATTAACAGTATTTGTACTGGTATTTTTTATAGTCATGCAATTAAAAATCTGACTAGAGATATTTTTTTATTAAACTTCTAGACTACTTACTATTGGGTACCCTATTTTAGAATTCAACTCCCACTTTTGTAATTCATTTCCATCTGTATACTCTTTATTTCCTGAATTATATGTTTCTACATATTGATTAAGTATCTGCAAAAATTCAGCTTGTTTCATTTCCTCTTCTTTATATGCTTTAGTATTTGTAACTTGCAAAATTCCTCCGTTTATTCCACTATTAGTTCCGTAATCTAAATTCAACGCTGTTTTCCAATAACAATTTTCTATATAATGAGTTCCATACCCGCTTTTTAGACCTACAATTCCTCCTATATAGTTTTTTGCTTCTAGATTACCTAAATTGTAGCAATTTGCAATTTTCCCATTAGTTGAAGTATTAGTTATATACTCTAAACAACCTATAATTCCTCCTACATTTTTTTCTCCTATGACTTTTCCTAAATTATTACAATTTATTATACAATAAAAATTACTACCTTTGCCAACAATTCCTCCTATACCATCTGTTCCTTTAATTTGCCCCAAATTCATACAATTTATCATTCTTGTATTCTGTGGATCCCCTGCAATACCTCCTACTCTCGTTTTTCCAATTACATCTCCTTTATTAATACAATTATTTATTAATCCTGATGTTTGTCCTATTATTCCTCCAATATCTAGATTGCTTGCTTCATTTCCAATATTCCCGTAATTTTCACAATTTTCTGTTATTGTATATCTTCCTCCTATACCTCCTATTTGTGAAATTCCTTCTATATTTCCATAATTTTTGCAATTTTTAGCTGTTCCGCCTAATCCTAAGATTCCACCTATTTGATTTCCTGTTGCTTTTATATTAACTCTATTAATACAATTTTCTACTATTCCGTTTTTCGCTGCTATACCTCCCGCAGTATCACCTAAGCAAATAATTTCTCCTGAAATTTCCAAGTTTTTAACTGTACCCATAAGATTTTCTATTATTCCCATGTTTCCATTATTTTTTTCATATAAATTATTTAATTTTTTTCCATTCCCATCAAAATTCCCCCAAAATGTACCAATAGGCTTAAATCCTTTCTCTGTTGTCATTTCATTAATTAGTGTATTTCCATCATTTTCATTTCCATTAATATCTCCAAAATCTGTTCTTTCACTATTTGTATATGAATATTTAGATTTAAAATTTAGATCTCGTGTCATTATTATATATTTGTTTCTAAACTCTTCTTTTTCGCTTTCTGTTAATTGTTTTATTTTTCCGTCTTTAATAACAATTCCACTTCCTCTAGAAAGATTTGAAAAAGCAACTAAATCTTCTATGCAATTGATTTGATATGCTTCTTCTAAAGAATTACCTGTTAAAATATTTCCTTCTAAATCTTTTGTTATATCTCCTGGAAATTTATCTACTACTATTTTTCCATCTTCTATGATATTTCCATTTTTATCTACCGTATAATATCTATTGCTATCCACAAAAACGATTTCAAAATTCTCGCCATTATATGATACTTCTGTTTTTCCTCTGTCAGTTATTTTATCTAATTGTTCTTGTAGTTCATCTTCAACTAAATTTCCTCTTTTATTATTCCCCATTGCTTGCAGGCTCGCTCTATCTACTGTTTCTTTTTCTTCTGCTATTTCACTTTGTTCTTTTGCGTCTTTTGCATTTTTTATTATTCCGTTATCTCCTGTAATTGTAGCAATTGTTATTCCTGCTAAAATTAACAATATGATAATTGTTATCACAAGACTAATTAATGTTATTCCAGTTTTTTTACGCATTTTCCCTTTAAAATTCATACTTTTACCTTCT
>CAWVFT010000049.1:0-16135 GCA_963928635.1 Bacillota bacterium
AAAAAAGTTACTTTAACATCAAAAAATGGAAAAGGAACAGCTACGGCTACAATTGACGCAAACGGAACATTAAGTTCATGGACAGTAACAATTAATAATTAACAAAGGAGGATTTTTAATATGAAAAACCAAAAAGGTATAACACTAGTTGCACTAGTAATAACAATCATTGTATTGTTAATATTGGCAGCAGTAACAATAGCAGCATTAGGAGGCTCAAATGGTATCCTTACAAATGCAAGTAATGCACAAGTTCAAAATGAACTAGGAGAAGCTAAAGATTTAATAAACTTAGCAGCAAATGAAGGAATTAATGAATATTATACAACAACATATGTAAACGGAACAGCACAAGATACAAATATTCCAGCAGGAGAATCTACAACATTTAAAAATAATGTACAAGCACATGTATTACAAAAAATATCTGCAGTTGCAACAACATTAACAACTAATCATGGAATGACTGTATTATATACACAAGGATCTGGTTCAGCAAGTGCTACATTACCAACAGTACCTGAGAATCCAACAGAAGGAATAAAAATACAAGTTATATCTAAAAACAAAAAAGCAGCAATTGAAACAACATTAAAAACAGATGGTGGATTAGATAAATGGTCAAATATGAAAACAGTTCCATCAGTATAAAATATAAGCAAATTAAACAGCATTTAGGCATATGCAGTAATGTATATGCCTAAATTCATAAAAAACAAAAATACAAGGAGAAAAAATGGACATAATTATATATGTAGTAATATTTTTAATAGGAATAGTATTTGGAAGCTTTTATACATTAGCAGTATATAGAATACCAAAAGGACAAGATATCACACATACAAGGTCATACTGCCCAAAATGCAATCATAAATTATCATTTTTAGATTTAATACCAGTATTTAGCTATATATTCTTAGGGGGAAAATGTAGATATTGCAAAGAAAAAATAAGACCTAGATATTTCATAATAGAACTAATATCAGGAATATGTTTTGTAGCAATAGCATTTTTAATGGATTTAAATATAGAGAGTATTACAATAATAAAAATAATAGATTTTGCATTTATAGCACTTTATTTAACATTTGTAATAATAATGGCAGGAATAGATAAAGAAAATAGACAAAAAATAAAGTCAATAACTATGTATGGTGTTATCATATCAATTATATATATAGTATATCTATGCATAATAGATCAAACTAGTATTTATAGATATGGTATATATCTATTATTCTATTTTATAATATTAATTTTAGATACATTTACACTAAAGAAAAAATCAGAAAACAAATACACATATAACATATTATTAATAATATTAACAATGAGCATATTTACTGGAGAATATGTAACAATATTAAGCATAATAACAACATTATTGGCAATAGCACTATATGAATTAATTAAAAAAATTAAAGATAGAAAAAACAAAATAAAAGACAAAAAAATATCAGAAAATATAAGTATAGGATTTTATTTATCAATTCCAAATATTATATTTTTAATAAGTATATTGGCATATTATAAATACTTTGTATAAAGCTATAAAAGCAGAGGAGAATATAAAATGAAAATATTAAAAAAGGAAGAAGGCATTACAGGAATAGATATAACCATAGCAATAATATTAATAACAATATTTATTTCAATAATTGCTACACTATTTTATAATATACAAAAAACTTCCACAGAATTAGAAAGAGAAACAATAGCCACATCATATGCAGTAGAAATAATAGAAGAGATAAAAGCATTAGGATTTGGACAATTGCCAAATGTAGATGAAGGCACAAATCAAATTACAGGATATGAAGATAAATATATAGAAGATAATGGAAAAGATACGCCATATTATCAAACAATAAGAGTTGAAGATTATTCAGAAATCAATGAATCAGAAGAAATAGAACCAGATATGGTAAAAAAAGTTACAGTAACAATATCATACAAAGTTAATAACAAAGATAAAGATATAACTTTATCTACACTAATGTCAATAAACACATAATTTCTATATAAGTAGGAAAGGAAGAGTTACAGTGAAAAAGCAAAAAGGAATGACCTTAATTTCATTAATAGTATATATAATAGCATTATTAATAGTAATGTCTGTTATAACTGTACTTACAGGATATTTTTACAACAATGTTGATATACAATCTTCCAGAACCGAAGATATGGAAAAATTCACACAATTTACTAGTTATTTTGTTAAAGAGGTAAACACCAAGGCAATAAAAGTTGTAGATAATGCAACATCTGAAGCAAGCAACACAAGTTATATAGCTTTCTCAAACAAAAACACATATACATTTGCAAACAATACAATATATTTCAATGAGATAGCAATATGTAATAATATAGATAAATGTTTATTTTCAAGCGTAGAAGAAAACGGAATTTATAAAATAACGGTAGACTTTAAAACAGGAGATTTTAGCAAAACAATTACATATACTACAAATTAGTATATAGAAAGGAAAAGTAATATGGATTTTAAAAGAAGACAACCTATGGGGGTAGAATTAGTAAAAAGAAATATAGTAAAAGAAGATGATATTGAAAATGCCTTACAATATCAAAGAGAACATCCTAACATGAAAATCGGAGATATTTTATATGAATTAAAAGTTTGCAATCCAAAACTATTAATTGAAGCAATTGGAGATATATTAGGAGAAAAAGGAATATTATTAGAAAAAAGTATAATCCAAGTAAGGTTAACAGATTATATTTCTTTAGATATGGCAAAAGCAAATAAAGCGGTACCATTTGAAGTAAATAATGACAAAATAAAAGTATGCTTTGCAAATACATCTAATAAATCTAGGATGGAAACAATAAGACTTTTATTATTAAATAAAGGTCTAGTAATGGAGCCATACATTACATTTGCCAAAGATATAGATAATTACTTAGAATCTTTAGGTGGAGAAGTATATGATAATGTAAAAAAATCAAGTAATAATACTACAATTACAGAATTAGTAGATAGTATTATAAAAACAGGAATAAAAAGAAGAGCAAGTGACATCCACATAGAACCAGAAGAAAATGAAGTAAGAGTAAGGTATCGTATAGATGGTGAATTATACAAAGCCTTAACAATACCAAAAGATAGACAAGCACAATTAATAGGTAGACTAAAAGCAATATCAAACATGCATCAAGAAAAACAAGAAGCACAAGATGGAACAATAACATTATACGAAGACTACAATATACGTGTGTCTTCACAACCAAATATAAATGGAGAAAAATTCGTTTTAAGACTATTAAAAAAAGATACAGATATAAGAAATATATTTGAATTAGGATACCCAGGTAATGAAGAAAGTATAAGAAAAAGTTTTAATAAAAGAAATAGCATAACAATAATAGCAGCACCCACAGGAGAAGGAAAAACAACAACATTATATAGTATAATAGATTATCTAAATAGACCAGGAATAAACATAACAACAATAGAAGACCCTGTAGAAATTAGAATTGACGGATTAAACCAAATAGAAATAGGAGCAAAAAGCACATTCCCTGGAGCATTAAGAACAGTATTAAGACAAGACCCGGACATAATACTAGTAGGAGAAATAAGAGATTTAGAAACAGCAGAAATAGCAATACAAGCTGGACAAACAGGACATTATGTTTTATCTACAATTCACACAATAGATAGTATAGAAGTAATAAACAGACTAAGAAAAATGGAAGTATCAAACTATGATATAGCAAGTATTTTAGCAACAACAGTTTCAGAAAGACTAGTAAGAAGATTATGCAATGAATGTAAAAGAGAAAGAGAATTTACAGAAGAAGAAAAAGAAATAATGAACCGAATATTAAACAAATATGGAGAAAATGTAGACTTATCAAAAGTAAAAGCTTATGAACCAGTAGGTTGTAAACATTGTGACAATACAGGATATTACGAAAGAATAGGAATATTCGAAATATTAGACTTCAAAGAAGAAATAAAAGAACTTATACTTCAAGGAGCTTCTACGTTGGAGATTAGGAAAAAGGCAATAGAATTAGGATATAGACCACTAATAGTAGATGGAATTAAAAAAGTTTTAAATGGAATAACAACATTAGATGAACTAAACAAAAAACTATTATTCTATTAAAATAATTATAGGTTTATGGGTAAATCCAAATATTACAAATTAACCAATTAATGTGTAAAATAAAAACCCAAATATATGAACAAGGGATAAATTGATTATGGACATTAACAAAATTTTAGATATAGCTATAGAAAAAGATGCATCAGATGTACATTTAATTTCAGAAAATAAGCCAATGCTTAGAATAGCAAGAGACTTAATACCAATAGAAGAAATGGATGTAATAACACCAGAAGATATGTATGATGTATATGATTATATAATTAGAGGAAACGTAGATAAAGATGCAGTATTTAATGAAACAAGAAAACTAGATACATCATACGAATACAAAGGAATAAGACTAAGAGTAAATATATCATATTCATTTGATGTTCCAACATGTACAATGAGACTAATAAAAAATGAATTACCAACATATGAAGAACTAGGAGTACCAGATGTTGTAAGGAGAATGACATACCAAACACAAGGCTTAATGCTAGTAACAGGTAAAACAAACTCAGGTAAAACAACAACATTAAATGCACTAATAAATGAAATAAATATGAAGCAAAACAAAAAAATATTAACACTAGAAAACCCAGTAGAATATAGACATCATTCAAAAAAATCACTAATAGTACAAAAAGAAGTAGGAAGAGGACAAGATAGTTTAACATTTAGTAATGGAGTAAAGAACTCTTTAAGAGAGGACTGTGACATACTAGTAATAGGAGAGATTAGAGATAAAGAAACAATGGAAGCAGCAATAGAAATGGCAGAATCAGGGCACTTAGTTATAGGAACACTTCATACTAAATCTTGTGCAGAAACAATAGATAGAATGATAAACTTCTATGAAGTAAGAGACCAGTCAAGCGTAAAATACTTATTATCAGCACTGCTAAAATTAGTAATATCACAAAGATTATTAAAAGGTGTAGATGGAAAATTAGTTTTAGTACCAGAAGTAATGGTAGTTGATAACATAGTAGCAGGAATTATTAGGAAAGAAAAAATAAGTGTATCTGAAATAGAAGATGCCATACAAAGTGGTTCAGAAAAAGGAAGTATAGGTCTAATCAATTCACTTTCAGAATTGTTTGTAAAAGACAAAATAACATTAGAACAAGCAAAATCACAAATAGAAGAAAAAAATATAGAAGTATTAAATAGAACAATAATGCAGTTAAAAATAAAAAATAATCCTAATAGGAGGTAAAAATAAATGGCGACATTTACTTATAAAGCATTGACAAAAAGAGGTATGATAGTAAGAAATAGAGTAGAAGCACCAACTAAACAGTCTCTAATAAAATCATTAAAAGATAATGATTTATTACCAATAACTGTAACAAAAATTCCATATGGTGGAGCTAAAGTTAAAAGAAAACAAAAAAGAAATATCTCTAATATAGACGATATGTTAAAAAATTTAAATACAACAAAAATAGAGCAAAGAGAAAAAGTATCAAGCTATCAAAAAATAAGAAGTTATTTTACAAAACAACAAAAAATAACATCAAGAGATATTATAGTATTTACACAAAATTTCTTCTTATTAAAAAGAGCAAATTTCAATAATATACATGCACTAAGAACAATAATCGATAGTACAGAAAATGTAATATTCAAAGAAATATTAGAAGATATATTAGCAGGTGTAGAAGCCGGAGAATATATATACACAACAATGGAATATTATTCTGATGTATTTCCATATATCTATATAAACATGGTAAAAGTAGGAGAACTATCAGGTTCATTAACAACATCTTTAGAACAAGCAGTAACATATCTAGAAGAAACAGATGCATTAAATAGAAAATTAAGGTCAATATTAGTACCAAATATTATACAATTTGTATTATTACTAGTAATGTTATTTGTAGGAACACTAGTCGCAATACCAGCAATACAAAATGTATATGAAGAACTAGGGTCAACAGATACACTTCCAGCAGTAACATTATGGTTCCAAAAATTCTTAAATGGATTAATAGAATTCTGGTATATACCAGTACTTATAATAGTTGGAATAGTAGGAGCGATAGTATTTTATATAAATACACCAAAAGGAAAATACAATTTTCACTACTTTAAATATAAAGCACCAATATTTGGAGAATTAATATTCGCATTAGACTTCTCAAGACTAATGAGAGCAATGTTATTAAACTTAGAAAATGGAATGAGAATACAAGAATCACTAGAAGTAAGTAAAAACGTAGTAAAAAACTACGTAATGTTGTCAATGATAGAAACTTCAATAAACAATATATTAGTAGGTTCATCATGGATAGAACCATTTGAGCAGTCAGGACTAACAACACCAATGCAAACAGAAATGTTAAAAATAGGTATGCAAACAGACCTAACAGAAATGATAAGAAAATTAGTAGAATATATGCAAATAGACATAGACAACATAATGAACAAAATAATGAAAGCACTACCACAAGTAGTATATGTAATTGTCGGAGTAGTATTAATCTTCTTCGTACTAGTAGTATTAGTACCATGTGTACAAGTATATATGGGCAACTTCTTATTCTCAGCATACTTGTAGAATAGGGATTTAGGGACGTATCTAAAAATCCCTATAAAAGATAAAAAAAGATAAAAAGATACAAATAAAATACAAATACTAAAGAAAAAAGGGACGTTCAAAAAACGTTCCGATTTTATTAATAAAATAAATTGTTAAAATCATTTTTTAAGTAAAAATTTAAATAGTTTTCTTTAAGCATTAACAAAAAGAAATGACATAAAAGGAGGCCATAAATTGAATATAGGAATAGATATAGGTGGTAGCCATATAGGAATTGGCGTTGTAGATAAAAATGGAATTATAATAGAAAAAGTCGAAAAAAGAATCTTAAGCCAAGAAAAGAAAAACATAAAAGAAATATTGGAAAAATATATAACAGAACAAATAGAAGAATTATCTAAAAAATACAAAATATCTAAAATAGGAATATGTAGTCCGGGAACAATTTCAAATAATATTATAAAAAAATCAGTAAATCTAGGATTAGAAAATTACGATTTAGCAGGCAAAATATCAAAAAAAATACAAAAAACAATAACCGTAAAAAATGACTGTGAATGTGCAGCAGTTGCAGAAAACAAATATGGATGTCTAAAAAATTATGAAAGAGCAATATTTTTAACATTAGGAACAGGAATAGGTGGAGCAGTTATAATAAACAATAAATTATTAGACACAGGAGAAGTTCATGGGTGCGAATTCGGACATATGATAATAGAAAAAAACGGATTACAATGCAATTGTGGCAAAAAAGGATGCTTTGAAAAATATGGCTCAATGAAAGCATTTAAGAACAATTTAAGAAATGAATTAGGACTAGACGAAAGAACAAGAGGACAAGATTTAATAGAAATAATGCGAAAAGATGAAAAAAACGAAAAAGTAAACAAAGTAATACAAGAATACATCGAAAACTTAAGTATAGGAATATCAAATATAATAAACATATTTGAACCAGAAGTAATAGGAATAGGAGGAAGTTTTGTCTTTTATAGTGATATCTTACTAGAAAAGTTAAAACAAAACATAATAAACAAAAATTATCTATTTAATCCAAGAAAAGAAATAAACATAGTAACAGCAATATTAGGAAATGATGCAGGAATAATAGGCTCAATAGAATAAAATGGTTAAATGGGACCTGTCCCCAATAGACCAAAAATGGTTAAACGGGACCTGTCCCCAATGAGCCAAAATGGAAAGGAATGGAAATTGTTATGAAAGCTACTAGAGAAAGCTTTGGAGAAGCTTTATTAGAATTAGGAAAAGAAAATGATAAAATAGTTGTGTTAGATGCAGATTTGGCTAGTTCAACAAAAACAAATTTATTTGCCAAGGAGTTCCCAAAAAGATTTTTTGAATTGGGAATAGCAGAGCAAAACATGATGGCCACAGCAGCAGGATTAGCAAGTTGTGGAAAAATAGCTTTTGCAAGTACATTTGCAGTTTTTGCAGCAGGACGAGCTTATGACCAAATAAGAAACAGTATTTGCTATCCAAATTTAAATGTTAAAGTTTGTGCAACACATGCAGGAATTACTGTTGGAGAAGATGGAGCTACACACCAAATGTTAGAAGATATTTCATTGATGAGAACATTGCCAAATATGAAGGTTTTATCAACAAGTGATGACAAAGAAACAAAATGGGCTGTAAACGAAATTTCTAAAATTGAAGGACCTTGCTATTTAAGATTAGCGAGAGTAGGGACTCCAGATATATATGATGAAAATCAAAAATTTGAATTTGGAAAAGGTATACAAATTGGTGATGGAAAGGACGCTACTATTTTCGCGACAGGAGTAACTGTAAGTGAAGCAATAAAAGCAAAAGAAGAATTAAAAAAGCAAGGAATAAATGTAAGAGTTGTTGATATTCATACTATTAAGCCAATTGATAAAGAATTAATAATAAAATGTGCAAAGGAAACAAATAAATTGATATCAATAGAAGACCACAATATAATAGGTGGATTAGGAACTGCAATTTCTGAAATTCTTACAGATGAATACCCTAAAAAATTAATTAGATTAGGTGTAAAAGATACTTTTGGAAAGTCAGGAAAAGCTAAAGAATTAATGAAATTTTATCATATTACTTCAGATGATATTATAAACACTCTAATTTAATTGTAAATTTTTTGTGAATTTTCAAATGAAGAAAAACAGTTTAAAATGCTAAAATATGGAGAAAAAGAGAAAAATTACAAGATAAAAAAAGAAATAAAGCTATTGCAAAATTTGCAGATTATTGTTATTATAAATACGATAAAATGAAAATATTTCGGACTGAAAGGAAAGAATTTTAATGATAGAATTTAGAAATGTAAGTAAAACATATGATACAGGCACAAAAGCTGTAAAAAATGCAAACTTTAATATAGAAAAAGGCGAATTTGCTTTTCTAGTAGGTTCATCTGGAAGTGGAAAATCTACATTAATAAAATTAATATTAAAAGAAGAAGAACCTACATCTGGAAACATTATAATAAATGGAAAAGATACAACATTTTTAAAACCAAACAGAGTTCCATATTTGAGGAGAAGTATGGGAGTTGTTTTCCAAGACTTTAGATTATTGCCAGACAAAACTGTATATGATAATGTAGCATATGCAATGTACATAGTAAGAGCAACACCAAGACATATAAGAAGACAAGTACCAATGGTTTTATCACTTGTAGGATTAAGCAACAAAGCAAAAATGTATCCACATGAATTATCAGGAGGGGAGCAACAAAGAGTAGCTTTAGCAAGAGCACTAGTAAATAATCCTTCTATGCTAATCGCAGACGAGCCTACAGGAAACTTAGACCCAGATACTGCATGGGACATAATGACATTATTAAATGATATTAATATGAGAGGAACAACAGTAGTAGTAGCAACACATGCCAAGGATATTGTTGACAGAATGAAAAAAAGAGTTATACATATACGAAAAGGCGAAATAATTAGAGATGATAAAAAAGGTGGGTATGATTGTGAAATATAACATATTTGGATATTTAATAGGAGAAGGATTTAGTAACGTATTCAAAAACAAAAAATCAACAGGAGCATCACTTATAATTATGTGTGCTACAATGATAATATTTGGTGTATTCTTAATTTTAGGAGAAAACATAAATCATTTTGTAGACAACCTAAAAGCAGACCAAGGATTTAGTGTATTTATAAAAGTAGATGCAACTCAAGAAGAAATAGATAAAGTTGGAGAAGAAATTAGAGCAATAGATGGCGTAAATACAGTGGACTTTGTATCTAAAGATGATGCTTTAAACATAATGAGAGAAAGATTAAAAGACACAAGAGGAGTTTTAGATGTTTTTGACAAAGAACTATTAAAAACATCATACACAGTAACTGTAACAGATTTATCAAAAAGTAAAGATATACAAAATCAAATAAACGGAATAGAAAATGTAGTAAAAATAGAAAGCAGTGATGAAACAGTTTCTGCACTTATTAATATTGCAAATGGAATAAGAATTGTTACAGGAGTAATATTATTATTGCTAATAATAATTTCAGTATTCATAATATCAAATACTATAAAATTAACAGTACATGCAAGAAGAAAAGAAATATCTATTATGAAATATGTAGGAGCAACAAATGGATTTATAAGATGGCCATTTGTTGTAGAAGGTATGATAATAGGAATAATAGCAAGCTTAATATCTATTGTAATAGTTGGGGGAGCATATAATTTTATAGCAACTGAAATGGTAAATGCTGAATTTATGCAACTTATAAACGGATCATTAGTAAGCTTTAAAGATATGTTATCTTCAATAATTACAGTATATATGTTATTAGGTATTGGGATAGGAGCTTTAGGTAGTGTAATTTCAATGAGGAAATACTTAAAAGTATAAGGGCTTTAATTATTTTCCAATTGGATTTATGCCTGAATAAAGGAATGAGGTTAAATATGCGTAAAATTTTATGTATTATTTTAATATTAATAATATGTTTTATATCAGCAATAACATATGCAGAAAATGAAACTGTAAATACAACAGATGCAAATACAACAAATAACACTGACTTACAAACACAACAACAACAATTACAAGAACAGATAGAACAAGCAAATGACGAATTAGAAGAAACACAAAGTCAATTATCAGATAACCTAAAAGAAATAGAAGAACTAGACCAAAAAATAGAAGACTCAGAAAGTGAATTAACAAAATTAGATGAACAAGTACAAGCATTAAAAAGTGAAATATCAGAAGTAGAAACAAAACTTGCAGAAGTAACAGAAAAATACAACAAACAAAAAGATTTATTCGAAAAAAGAATTGTAGCATTATATGAAACAGGAGAAATTACATATTTAGACATATTATTAAAATCTAACAGTATATATGAATTTGTTTCTAGCTATTATGTTATATCAGAAATAGCAGAAGCAGACAATGAGTTATTAACTAGTATAGGAGACAAAAAAGACGAAATAGAATTACAAAAGAAAACACTAGACCAAGAAAAAGAAAATTTATCGGCATTAGTCGAAACACAACAAAGAACATCAAAAATTTTACAAAACACAAAAATAATTAGACAAAATTATGTATCAAAATTATCAGAAGAAGAAAAACAGAAACAAGCTCAAATTGATGAAATGACAGCACAATACAAAGCAATAAACACACAAATTTTAGAGTTACTAAATCAAGGTGTAGACACACAATATATAGGAGGAGAACTTGCTTGGCCAGTTCCAGGATATACAAGAATAACATCTAAGTATGGCATGAGAGTTCACCCAATAACAGGACAATATAAATTACATACAGGAGTTGATATAGGAGCTCCTACAGGAGCAAATTTCATCGCAGCAAATGATGGAATTGTAGTAAAAGCTGAATACAATACAGCATATGGAAGAATGGTCATAATTGACCATGGTGGAGGAATATCTACATTATATGCACATGGAAGCGAATTTTTAGTAGAAGTAGGACAAACAGTAAAAAGAGGAGACAGCATTCTAAAAGTTGGTTCATCAGGATATTCAACAGGACCACATGCACACTTTGAAGTTAGAATAAATGGTACAGTAACTGACCCAATGCCATATATAACAAATGGATTAGTACCAGGAACAGAAAATAATGAAACAACAGAAAACACCACAAGTACAAACACTATTACACAGTATTAGTAAAATTTCTGATTTTTAAAATTAGTTATCAAGGTTCATATATATTATTTTTTGATAATGAGCTAATAATATATATGAACCGAGGATAAATTTTAGAAAAACAAAAATTTTAATATTTAGGAGGAACTCATGAAAAATTTATGTAGAAAAATACTAGGAACAATTGTAATAATACTAATCCTATTATCTAGCTGTTATTCATCAATGGCTGTAACAGAAAGCGAATTAAGAAATCAACAACAAGAAAATAACGAAAAAATAGAAGATGCAAAAGAAGCACAAGAAGAGGTACAACAAGCAAAAAATACTGCAATGGAAGAAGTAAATCAATTAAATAATCAAATAGAAAACTATCAAACACAAATTAGCGGGTTAGATTCACAAATAGATGAAGCAAATAAAAAAATAGAAGAAGAGACAAATAAGCTAAATGAAGAGCAAGAAAAGTTTGATGAACAACAAGAAATGTTAAATCAAAGAATAGTTGCATTATATGAAATGGGAGACACAACATACTTAGACTATTTGCTAAGCGCAGATAGTATTACAGAATTTATCTCTACATACTATATAATGTCAGAAATAGCAGAAGCAGATAAAAATATGTTAGAAGCAATAGATAATAGAAAGAAAGAAATAGAACAAACCAAAGTAGAACTTGAAAATAGTAAAAAAAGTTTAACAACAGCAAAAGCAGATAAAGAAAGAGTTGCACAAGAACTAGAAAATACAAAAAGTCAAAAAGACCAATATGTTGCTCAACTATCTCAGGAAGAGCAAAACTTACAAGCTCAAATAGAAGAAATACAACAAGCCAATGTTCAAATAGATAAAGATATAGCAAATGCAAGAGCAGAAGCCCAAAGAATATTAGAAGAACAAAAAAGAAAAGAGCAAGAAGCTGCAAATAACAATTCAGGAAGTAGCAACAATGGAGGAACAAGTAAACCAAGTTCATCAGGTTTCATATATCCAGTTCCAAGTGCATATTCTAGAATAACAACAGGGTTATATTACTCATCAGGAGCATATCATGGAGCAGTAGACTTTGGAAGTGGAGGAATAAATGGGCAACCAGTTTATGCTGTAGCAGATGGAATTGTTGTAACAGCAAAAGCATTAAACACAAGTTATGGAAATTACATAATAATATTACATGACAACGGACTATATACTCTATATGCACATGGACAAGCAGGTTCAATTGCGGTATCACAATATGAAAGAGTAAAACAAGGACAACAAATAATGAGAGTAGGAAGTACAGGAAATTCAACAGGACCACATTTACACTTCGAAGTAAGAAATGGAAATGGTTCATATAATAATAGAGTAAATCCAATGAATTATTTACCATAGGTATTGACAAAGAAAAGAATACATATAATAATAAAGGGGCGGAAGTATCCGCCCGAAATTCGTATTAGAGAAAGCTTTTAAACTTTCTATAATCATGTTTAAGGGAGAGATATCATGAAAGAAAAAAAGAGCTATCAAATTTATAGAACAATAATGATAATAACATTAACAGCATTTATAACATTTTTAATTACAACTATTTTTGGATACCATTATATATCAGATGGCAATGGTAAACTAATGTTATTAGGCACAGATGTTGCAGATGAAGATATAGAAACATTATTACAAACATATAGAGAAGTAATTGATGAATATTACTTAGGAGAAATAAATGAAGATGACTTAAAAGAAGGTGCAGTAAGAGGATATGTAGAAGGATTAGAAGATCCATATACAGAATACATTTCTAAAGAAGAAATGGAAGAATATATGCAAGACACCCTAGGAAACTATGTTGGAATAGGAATATATATGACAACAAACACACAAAATGGACACATAGTAGTTTTAGCAACAATGAAAGGTTCGCCAGCCGAAACTGCAGGATTAAAACCAGGAGATGAAATCATAAAAGTAAATGATGAAGACTGCACAACAAAAAATTCAACAGAAGTTTCAAACAAAATAAAAGGAGAAGAAGGAACTACTGTTAAATTAGAAATATTAAGAGATAACCAAACATTAACATTTGAAGTTAAAAGAGAAAATATAAAAGTAAATCCAGTAGAAGGAAAAGTTTTAAGTGATAATATAGGATATATAAAATTTACATCATTTGATGAGACAACAGCAGAAGATTTTAAAACAAAATACCAAGATTTAGCAAAACAAAATATAAAATCATTAATAATTGATTTAAGAAATAATGGAGGAGGATTAGTAGAACAAGCGGTAGATATAGCAGACTACTTTTTAGAAAAAGACCAAGTAATATTATATGAAGTAGATAAAAAACAAAATGAAATATTAGAAGTATCAGAAAATGATCCAATAATAAATATGCCTGTAGTTATTTTGACAAACGAAAACACAGCAAGTGCATCAGAAATATTAGCAGGAGCTTTAAAAGATTATGGGAAAGCAACAATAGTGGGAACTACAACATATGGGAAAGGTGTAATACAAGAAATATTAACATTTAAAGATGGAAGTGGACTAAAGATTACAACAAAGGAATACCAAACACCAAATCATAATAAAATTAATAAAGTCGGAATACAACCAGATGAAGTAGTAAAACTACCAGATACAGTAGAAGATGAATCAGATATACCAGAAGACCAAGATACACAATTACAAAAAGCAATAGAGATATTAAAAAATAGTTAGCAATAAAAATGAAAGAGGGATTAAAAATGAATTTGCCAAACAAATTAACAATATTTAGGATAATATTAGTACCAATAATGGTAATAATACCATTATGCCCTATAAACCAAGAATTTCTTGGTTTGCCATTAAAATGGATAATAGTAGACTTAATATTTATAATAGCATCAATTACAGACAAACTAGATGGTTATATAGCAAGGAGCAAAAATCAAGTAACAACATTTGGCAAATTCTTAGACCCAATAGCAGATAAAATATTAGTAATATCAGCAATGATATTGTTAGTAGAAGATGGAAGATTACCATCATATATACCTATAATAGTATTAGCAAGAGAATTTGCGGTTTCAGGATATAGACTAATTGCTGTAGAAAAAGGCGGAACAGTAATAGCTGCATCAAATTGGGGAAAACTAAAGACAGTAACACAAATGCTTGCAATAATCTTGGCATTTTTAGACACAAATGCATTTGGAGCATGCTTTACAGGAACAATTGCAGGTGGAGATTTTGTATTAAATTCAATTGTAACTATACTTATGATAATACAGGTAATAGCAACAATTTTCTCTGGATATGATTACTTAAAAGGAAGCAAAAAACTTTTTAAATAAGTATTGACAAATAGAAAAATGTGCCGTAATATATATAAGTAATTTTAAAGACTTAAAAACACATATTACTTTAGAAAGGAATGATTAACAATGGAAGAAAAGGATGTAATTTTAACACAAGAAGGATATGACAAATTAGAAAAAGAATTAAATTTTTTAAAAACAGAAAAAAGAGCTGAAATAGCTGATAGAATAAAAGTAGCATTAGGATTTGGAGACTTATCTGAAAATTCAGAATATGATGAAGCAAAAAATGCGCAAGCAGAAAATGAAGGAAAAATAGTAGAATTAGAAAATAAATTAAGACATGCAAAAATCATAGACGAAAAAGATATAGATACAACAACTGTTCAAGTAGGAAATAAAGTAAAAGTACTAGACATGGAATTTGATGAAAAAATAGAATATACAATAGTAGGCTCAACAGAAGTAAATTTAGCTGAAAATAAAATATCTAATGAATCTCCACTAGGAGAAGCACTTTTAGGAGCTAAAAAGAACCAAGTTGTAGAAGTTAATGCACCAGCTGGTGTTATGAAATATAAAATTTTAAACATAACACTTTAGGGACGTAACAAATGTCACAAAAATTGTTCAAAAGGGACAGGTTTGAACTGAAATGAATATAAATAAAATTAAAAAAGAAATCTCAGAAAATATAATATAATTTCTGGGATTTTTAATTTTTATAAAAAATTGTAAATGAAATTAAATATTTTCGTTAAGTAAGTAACTTAATGATTAAATTTATAAATAGATGATAACAATAAAATATTGAAAAGTCAATAAAAAATCAGAAAATATTTTTATATTTTATATAAAAATTATTTATTGTAAAAAATCGGGAAAATACCGAAATATAAGCAAATTTTATTAATACCCAAAACCTTAAGTTACTTACTTAATGAAAAATAATGAAAATAAAAAACAAAAGAAAGGAATGAGGGTAAAAGTGAAAAAAGAAGGAAAAGAAACAACAAAAGAAA
>CAWVFT010000050.1:0-8903 GCA_963928635.1 Bacillota bacterium
AAAACAAAAAACAAAACAAGCAAAAAAATCTCAGAAATAGAACCATTGCCAATGTTCAGCTATGAGCAATATATAAATAGAACAATAACAACAGGAAAAAATTATGCATATCTAAAAATAGGAGAAGGTTGTAGCAATAAATGTACATATTGTGCAATACCATATATTAGAGGACCATTTGTAAGTAGAAAAATGGAAGATATCATAAATGAAGCCAAAATGCTTGCAAAAAAAGGAATAAAAGAAATAATAGTAATAGCACAAGATACAACCAAATATGGAGTAGATATATATGGAAAACCAAAACTTGCAGAGCTATTGCAAGAAATAAGTAAAATAAAAGAAATAAAATGGATACATTTCTTATATTCTTATCCAGAAGGAATAACAGATGAGCTAATAGAAACTGTAGCTAGCAATAAAAAAATATCAAAATATTTTGATATACCAATACAACATATATCTGATAATGTATTAAAAAGAATGAATAGAAAAACAAATAAAAAACAAATAACAGAACTATTAGAAAAAATAAGAAGCAAAATACCAGATGTAACATTAAGAACAAGCCTAATAGTAGGATTTCCAGGAGAAACAAAAGAAGAATTTGAAGAATTAAAAGAATTTATAAAAACAGCAAAATTTGATAAATTGGGAACATTTATGTATTCAAAAGAAGAGGGAACACCAGCCGAGAAACTGCCAAATCAGATACATAGAAATACAAAAAAATCAAGATATAATCAAATAATGGCAGAACAAAAAGAAATATCAGAAGAAATACAAAAAAGTAAAATAGGAAAAGAATATGAAGTTCTAATAGAAGATAAATCATTTGATGGAAAATATCTAATAGGTAGAACAATGCAAGATGTGCCGGAAATAGACGGATTAGTATACATTAAAAACGAAAAAGGAAATCAAGATTTAATAAATAAATTTGTGAAATGCAAAATAATAGAAACAAACGAATATGACCTAATTGGTCAATTGGGGACAGGTCCCGTCTAACCATTTTTGGTCAATTGGGGACAGATCTTGATAAATTTAAGTGATAATATTTAAAATTAAACCAATATAAAATATGATAAATTGAAATAAAATTTAAAGAAAATGAAGATATCAAAAAGTAAACCTTCATTTACAGAAATAGGAAGTGATTAGTTTGAAAAAGAGAGTTTTAACAGGAGATAGACCAACAGGAAAATTACATATAGGACACTATTTTGGTTCTTTAAAGAAAAGAGTTGAAATGCAAAATAGTGGAGAATATGACATGTATATATTAATAGCAGATGTTCAAGCATTAACAGACAACTTTAATAACCCAGAGAAAGTAAGAAAAAATGTAAGAGAGCTAATGCTAGATTATTTAGCATGTGGAATAGATCCAGAAAAAACAACTATATATATACAGTCAATGATACCAGAGACAGCGGAATTAACAATATATTATTCAAATTTAGTAACAATAGCAAGACTTCAAAGAAACCCAACAGTAAAAACAGAAATAGCACAAAAAAAGGAATTATTTGGAGAAAGTGTAACATATGGATTTTTAGGATATCCTGTAAGCCAAGCCGCAGATATAACAACATTTGAAGGAGAACTAGTTCCTGCAGGAGAAGACCAAGAACCATTAGTAGAACAATGTAGAGAAATCGTAAGAAAATTCAATAGCATATATGGAGATGTTTTAGTAGAACCAAAAATTGTTTTATCAAACGGAAAAAGAATAAAAGGCTTAGATGGAAACGAAAAAATGGGCAAATCACTTCGGAAACGCAATATATTTATCAGATAACGAAGAAGAAATCACAAAAAAAGTCATGAGTGCAGTAACAGACCCAAACAGAATAAAAAAAGATGATTTAGGAAATCCTGATATATGTATGGTAGCATATTATCATAACTTATTTACAAACGAAGATGATGTAAAGACTGTATGTGAAGAATGTAGAGCAGGGAAAAGAGGATGTGTAGCATGCAAAAAACAATTAGCACAAAATATAATAGAGTATTTAAAACCAATTAGAGAAAAAAGAGCATATTATGAAGCACATCCAGAATTGGTTGACAAATTTTTAAAAGAAGGAACAGAAAAAGCAAGAAAGACAGCAAAAGAAACAATGAAAAAAGTCAAAGAAGCAATGAAATTAAATTATTATGAAGATTAATGGGGACGCACAAATTTGCCTAAAAATTATTCGAAAGGGGCAAACCTGTCCCAAGTTGACCCCAAATGGTCAATTGGGACCTGTCCCTAATTAACCAAAAGGAGAAGAGAATGTTTACAGATTATACAAAAATAATAATTAAATCTGGAGATGGAGGTAATGGGGCAGCAACTTTCCGTCGTGAAAAATATGTAGCAGCAGGTGGACCAGATGGTGGAGATGGAGGAAAAGGTGGAGACATTTATTTCCAAGTTGATAAAGATAAAAATACCTTAATTGATTTTAGATATAATAAAAAATATAAAGCAGGTAATGGAGAAAATGGAAGCGGAAGCCATTGTAACGGAAAATATGGCGAAGATTTATATATAAAAGTGCCAATAGGAACAGTTGTAAAAGATGCTGAAACAGGTAAGGTAATTGCAGATTTATCAAAACCAAATCAAAAAGAACTAGTATTACAAGGTGGCAGAGGTGGTAGAGGTAACTCTCATTTTGCTACTTCAACAAGACAAGCCCCTAGATTTTCAGAAGATGGAGATAAAGGAGAAGAAAAAGAAGTAATATTAGAACTAAAATTACTTGCTGATGTTGGGCTTTTAGGTTATCCAAATGTAGGAAAGTCAACATTTTTATCAAAAGTTACAGATGCTAGACCTAAAATTGCAAATTATCACTTTACAACATTAGAACCAAACCTAGGAGTAGTAAAAACAAAAAGCGGAAATAGTTTTGTAATTGCTGATATTCCAGGAATTATAGAAGGAGCAAGTGAAGGTGTAGGACTAGGACTACAATTTTTAAGACATATAGAAAGAACAAGGCTATTATTACACTTCATAGATGTATCAGGAGAAGAAGGAAGAGATCCAGTAGAAGATTATTATGCAATAAATAAGGAATTAAAAAAATATAGCGAAAAACTTAGTCAAAGAAAACAAATACTAGTAGCAACAAAAATAGATGTAATGCAAGATGAAACAAGAATAAAAGAATTAGAAGAATTGGCTCAAAAAGAAAACTTAGAACTATATAAAATATCAGCAGTTACAGGAGAAGGCGTACAAAACTTAATAGACCATGTTTCAAAAGTTTTAGAAACATTGCCAAAAGAAGAATTAATTGAAACAGAAGAAAGAATGGTCTACACATTAAAAGACAAAGAACAAGAATGGACAGCAAGAAGAGAAGGAAATAAATTTATAGTAGAAGGACGAGCAGTGGATAGACTTATGGGAAGAATAAATATAGAAGACAATGAATCTATGTACTATTTTCATAAATCTTTGAAGAACATGGGAATAGATGATAAATTAAAAGAGCTAGGAGTATGTGACGGAGACACAGTTATAATAGCAGGCTGGGAACTAGAATGGGAAGAATAGGGATTTTGAGATACGTCCCCTAAATCCCTATGCAAAGGAGGACAAAAATGCCAAATTGGACAAATGAGCAAAAACAAGCAATTTATAAAAAAGGAACAAATATATTAGTTGCAGCAGCTGCTGGAAGTGGTAAGACAGCAGTTTTAGTTGAGAGGATTATAAATAAAGTTATAAACGAAAAAATAGATATAGACAAGCTATTAGTAGTAACATTTACAAATGCAGCTGCAGCAGAAATGAAAGAAAGAGTATTAGATGCTTTATATAAAAAAATAGAAGAAGATCCAGAAAATAAGGATTTGCAAAGGCAAATCACATTAATAAATATGGCTCAAATTTGTACAATTGACTCTTTTTGTTTAGATATAGTCAAAAATTATTTTTACGAACTAGAAAATATATCTCCAAATTTTAGAATAGCAGAGACAACAGAAATAGAACTTTTAAAACAAGAAACATTAGATGAAATTTTTGAAGAAAAATATATAAATGAAGATGAAAATTTTACTGATTTAATAAAAACATATACGAATTATCGAGACGACACACCATTAAAAGATTTAATATTAAAGATATATAACTTTATATCATCTAATCCATCACCTTTAGAATGGTTAGAAGAAAAAGTAGAGATGTTCAATTTGAAAAATAAACTAGATGAAGATTTTAGCCAAACTATATGGGGACAAGTCTTATTAAATGATGTATCTGAAGAAATTCAAGATGATATGGCAATGCTAAAAGATGTAGCTTCAAGTCTATCATATGATACAGAATTAGAAAATTTTAAAAATACTATTTTAAGTGATATAGAACAACTAAAAAATTTGCAAAACAATTTAAATAATTGGGATAATACATATAAAATAGCACAAAATTTTAAATTTATAGACTGGCCTAGAAAAAAGGTTACTTCAGAGATAAAAGATGAAGCAAAAGCGATTCGTGACCAAGTTAGGAAAAAGCTATATGACAAATTAGATGATATATTCGTATCTGATTCAAGGCAGTCAAATCAAGATATTTTTGATATGTACAAAACATTAATAAAACTAAGAGATTTAATTATAGAATTTGACAAACAATTTTCAAAGAAAAAAAGAGAGAAAAACATACTAGATTTTAGTGATATAGAGCATTTTGCATTATCAATTTTAGTAAAAAAAGATGATCAAGGAAATTTAGTAAAAACAGAAGTTGCAGAAAAGTACACTCAAAAATTCGAAGAAATAGCAATTGACGAATATCAAGATAGCAATTTAGTACAAGAAACAATTTTGACATCTGTATCAAGAGGTAATAATTTATTTATGGTAGGGGATGTAAAGCAAAGTATATATAAATTCAGACAAGCAATGCCAAAGCTATTTTTATCAAAATATAACGAATATGAAATTGTAGAAGATGAAGCAGAAAAATTAGAAACAATACAAGATATGAAAAAAGGTAAAAAGATACAACTATTTAAAAACTTCAGAAGTAGAGAAAACATATTAGATTTTACAAATTTAGTTTTCCAAAATATTATGAGTGAGAAAATTGGCGAAATAGAGTACAACAAAAATGAATATCTTAATTTAGGTGCAACAGATTATAAAGAGACAAATCAAGAATTAAAAACAGAAATTGAGATAATAGAAACAAATTATAACAAAGAAGAATTTGATAACAAAGAAAATGAAATAGAAATTAATAGTGATGATGACGAAGTACAAGACTTAGAAAAAATTGAAGATATTGAAGTAGAAGCAAAATATATTGCAAAAAAAATAAAAGAATTAGTACAAAACAAATATCAAATATATGATAGAAAAAATGAAAGTTTTAGAGATATTAAATATAAGGACATCGTAATTTTATTAAGGTCAACTAAAGAAAAAGCAAATATTTACGAACAAGAAATGATAAACCTAGGACTACCTGTTTTTTCAGATAGTTCAGAACAATATTTAGAAACAATAGAAATACAAACAATATTAAATTTATTAAAAATAATAGATAATCCAATTCAAGATATACCACTAGTATCAGTATTAAGGTCTAATATTGGAAAATTTAATGATAACGAATTAGTAGAAATTAGATTAAGCGATAAATACGATAATTTCTATAATTGTATGCAAAAAGCAGTTCTAAATGTAGATACAAAACTAAAAGAAAAGATAAATAATTTTTTAGAAAATTTACAAAAATGGCGAAAAGAAAAAGAATATCTAGCATTAGACGAATTGATATGGAAAATATATATTGAAACAGGATTCTATAACTATGTTGGGCTTATGCCAAATGGAGAATTAAGGCAAGCAAATTTAAAAATGCTATTTGAAAAAGCAAGACAATATGAAAGTGCAAGTTTTAAAGGATTATATAATTTTATACAATTTATGGAAAAACTGCAGTTAAGTAGCGGAGATATGGGAACTGCAAAAATAATTGGTGAAAATGATGATGTAGTTAGAATTATGAGTATTCACAAAAGTAAAGGCTTAGAATTTCCGGTAGTATTTTTAGCAAATACAAATAAACAATTTAACATGCAAGATATAAGAAAAGATCAAGTATTATTGCATCAAGATTTTGGAATAGGGGTAAAATACATAAATTATGATGAGCAAATACAATATGATACACTTTCAAGAGAAGCAGTAAAAAAGCAAGTCGAAAACGAAAATATATCTGAAGAAATGAGAATACTTTATGTTGCATTGACAAGAGCAAAAGAGAAGCTATACATAACAGGTATTGGAAAAGATATACAAGAAAAAATTGAAAAATGGGAAAACTTAAATAAAATTTATCCAAAAGAAGATGGAAAGATAAATCATTTACTAATAAAAAAAGCAAAATCATATTTAGACTGGATAATTCTTGTGTATATAAATGAAAAAGACAGTCATTCATTAAAATTAGAAATAAAAGATAAAAAAGAAGAAATGAATAAATGGAACAAACTACTAAATAATATGCCTGAAAATATACAAGAAGAAACAGAATTTGAACATAAAGAAAATCTATATAAAACAATACAAAAAAAATTGGAATACAAATACGCATTTTTAGCAAGTACAGTTATCCCAACAAAAATATCAGTTACTAAAATCAAGGAATTAGAGCAGGAAAAAATTAAAAGTTTAGATGAAATAACTTCACAACAACAAGGTCATACAAAAAATATAGAAAAATTAAAAGAAACAGAAAATATTAAAACATCTTCAAAAGAAGAGAAAAGCGAATTTAGAAAACCGGAATTTTTAAAAGAAAACAAAGATGAAAAATTAACATCTGCACAAAAAGGAACTATAACTCATCTTTGCTTACAAAAATTAGATGCAAAAAAAGAATATAATTTAGAAGAAATACAAAACTTTATAATAGAATTACAAAATACAAATATATTAACAGAAAAAGAAGCTAAAAGTGTAAATCCATATAAAATACTTGAATTTACAAAATCACAAATAGGTCAAGATTTAAAAGAAGCAAAAGAAATTTATAAAGAAAAACCCTTTTATTTAAATATACCTGCAAAAGAGATATATGAAGATGAAAATATAGATGAAAATATTTTGGTTCAAGGTATTATAGATTTATATTACATAGACAAAAATGATAAGCTTGTACTGGTAGATTACAAAACAGATTATGTGCCAGAAGGAAAAGAAAATGAACTAATTAGTAAATACAACAGCCAGTTAAGTTTGTATAAAACAGCATTAGAAGAAGCTTTAAGCAGAAAAGTTGATAAAAAATATATTTATTCGATTTATTTGGGAAAAGCTTTGGAAATTTAAAAATAGCTAACAATTTCTAAATAATTGAGATAGAAAAATTAAAATTTTCTATCTCAAAATTTGCTTTTTAATGTAAGCAATTCCCTAGTTACAGGATGAATAAACTTGAGCCTATAGCAATGTAATTTCTGCCCATTAGGAAACTCAGAAGCAGAACAATTCCCATATAAAGAATCCCCAATTAAAGGATGACCAATATAAGACAGATGAACACGAATCTGATGAGTTCTGCCAGTTTTCAAAGAGCATAAAAGCAAAGAATTACCGTCAATTTCTTTTACAACCCTATAATGAGTAATAGAAAATTGACCATTTTCAAAATCTACACATCTTTCAATGATGCTACCATGCTTCCTAGCAATAGGAAAAGTCAAAACATCATCTTTTTTATGAAAAATGCCAGAAGCTAAAGCTAAGTAACTTTTTTTAAAAGATCCATTAGACATTTCTTTAATTAAACATTCCTGAATATATTCACACTTTGCAATAATAATCAAGCCAGAAGTGTTTAAATCAAGCCTATTTACTATCCTAATTTTTTTCTTTAGCCCAATAGAATCAAAATAGAATTTAATTCCGTTTGCAAGAGAATCAGTAAAATGTTCCATAGAAGGATGAACAGGAATATTAGTAGGTTTATTAATAACTAACATCCAGTCATCTTCATAGACAATTGATAAATCCATTTTAGTAGGAACAATATTACTATTATCTTCTTCAGCAGAAAAATCAATAAGCAGTTCATCGTTTTCATTACATTTTAACCTAGTATCAAAAGATTTACTATTAATATATATTTTGTTATTTCTAATTAATTTGCTAAGTAATCTCGTAGAAATATTAAATTTATCTTTTAATAAAGTATTAAGAGTTAATTTTGAATCATTTTTATTAAGAACATATTTTATAAACATAACTTAACTTCCTTTGATAATTGTATATTGAATATTATAACATAAAAATCAAAAATTGAAAAAAGCTGTAATTGGCTTTTTTTCTGTGAGATTAAATCTACAAGTTAAAAAGAAAAGTTAAATAAAAAAATCATTAAGTTACATACTTAGCGAAAAAATTTGCAGAACAAAAACAAATGAAGGAGGAATAAAACAAATGAAACAAGCATTAAGAAGAAAAAAAGAGAAAGGTATAACATTAATAGCTTTAGTAATAACAATAATTATCTTACTAATATTAGCAGGAGTAACAATAGCAGCTTTAACAGGAGATAATGGGATATTATCTAATGCAGGAAATGCAAAAATAGAAAGCAGAGCAGCTACTATTGAAGAAAGAGTAAAAGTATGGCAAGCAGAAGAAATGATAAATCAATATACAAATCAAAATGAAAAAACATTTGAAGAATTACTAGAAGAATTAAGAGAAGAAGAATTAATAACAAAAGAAGAAAAAGAAATATTTAAAGAAAAAGGACATTTAGTAATAGGAAGTAAAGATATAACAATATCAGAAGGAATAAAAAAGCCAGAATATACAATAACAAATAGTTTAGATGAAGTAAAATTTAGCAAAACAATCGAAGAAGCAGATAT
>CAWVFT010000051.1:0-13473 GCA_963928635.1 Bacillota bacterium
ATTATTAAAACAAGATGGATTACCTATAGTAGAAGGTGGAGTTGATATTCCAGAGGCAATAAACTATGATGCAGAGGAAATGTACAATAAATTATTAGAAGAAAAAAAGAAACAAGGAGGGCAAAATTCTCAAGGTGGGCAAGAAGAAACTGATGTTGGGCATGATACACATAGTTTATGGGACAAAGCTGTAGAAGAAAGAAGAAAAGAACAACAAAAGCTAGTAGAAAAGAAGAAACAAGAACAAAGACAAACAAAAAATAAAGAAAAAAAGGAAAAGACAGACGGTGAAGAACAAGGAGAAAAAAAGAAAAGAGAAGTCGAAGAAAAATCAAAATTTGCTGAACAGGGTGAAAGAGAAATTTTTAAACAAAATAAAATAGAAAGAAGAAAACAATTACAAGAATTAAGTAGAGAATTAGCAAACAAGTCATCACACGAAGCTGGAGACGGAATACAAAGAGAAGGAAAAAAATTATCTGATATTGGAATAGCTATTCCATTAATTGATTGGAGAAAGTTGTTAAGGCAAGCAATAAGATATGATGAGGAATATACAAGGAAAAATGCTAGAATGAGAAATGGATATTTCAGACATAGAATTGAACAACTTCCAATGCCAGAGGCAGAAATTTTATTAGATACAAGTGGATCAGTAAGTGAAGTACTGCTAAAGAATTTTTTAAGAGAATGTAAAAATATTTTGGATAATTCAAAAGTAAAAGTAGGATGTTTTAATACAGAATTCCACGGATTTACAGAACTTAAAAAACCAGAAGATATTGATAATATGAATTTTCCAATAGGTGGAGGAACAGATTTTAATGTAGCAGTCGGAGCTTTTTCAAGAAAAGCACCAAACAAAATAATATTTACAGATGGAGAAGCTGATATGCCTAGAGAAACAGTTAGAAATATTATTTGGGTTGTATTTGGTGATGAAAAGATTAATCATAAAGGTGGAAAAGTGATAAATATTACAGGTGAGCAATTAAGAAAATTGTATCAATCATTTATTCAAGATAAAGATGGTAGAAGTAGATGAAGTGCCTATATGGTACTTTATTTTTCATTTACAAATATAATACTTTTTCACTTACTAGTCACAAGAAAAATAAAAAAAACTCAGTCAATATTGGTATTTTAAAGAAAATATGATAAAATACTACAAAAATATTTTTTGGAGGAAAAATGTTATCAGTATTAGAAGTAAAAAGAAAACTACCAAAAGACTTTATAAAAGAAATAAACGAAATTTATTCGCCAATAATATGTGATAAAATCTTAGCAGGGCTAAACGGAGAAAGAAATGTTAGCATGAGAGTAAACACAATAAAAACAAATGTACAAGAAATAATGAAAATTTTAAAAGAAAACAACATAAAATTCGAAAGAGTAATGTGGTATAAAGATGGATTAATCCTAAAAAATACAAACGAAAAACAAATAAATGCATTAAAAATTTATGAGGAAGGGTTAATCTATCTTCAAAGTTTGTCTAGTATGATACCACCACTAGTGTTAGAACCAAAAGAAGGAGAAAAAATATTAGACTTAACAGCAGCACCAGGAGGCAAAACAACAGAAATATCAGCACTTATGAACAATAATGGATATATTTTAGCGAATGAAATAGATAAAATAAGATGTGAAAGATTAAAATATAATGTAGAAAAACAAGGAGCAAGTATTATCAAGACAAATAATGGAAAAGGAGAAAAATTAGGAGAAACTTATAAAGAAGAATTTGATAAAGTTCTGTTAGATGCGCCATGTAGTGGAGAAGGAACTTTTTTGGCTAATAAACCAAAAACATATACAAGTTGGTCATTAAGAACAATTAATGAGCTTGCAAAACTGCAAAAAAAATTAATAAAAAGTGCGTACGAAGCACTAAAGCCAAATGGGACAATGATTTATTCAACATGTACAATAAATATAGAAGAAGATGAAAAAATAGTAGACTGGGCAATTAAAAATCTAAACTTAAGAGTTATTGATATAAATTTGGATATTGAAGAAAAAAACAAACTACAAATAACAACCGAAAATATGGACAAATCAATAAATAAAACAATAAAAATAATGCCAAGTAAAAACATGGAAGGCTTTTATGTTGCAAGGTTGCAAAAGACATAACAATTTAAATATTTATTATAGTTAAACTAAAATAAAGGGGAGGAAAAGTACAAAATGACAAAATTATTAATTAAATTATTTGTAAAAAGCAATGATGTAAAAGATTTAAAAGTAAGAAATAAATATGCAATGTTATCAAGTATAACAGGAATAATTGTAAATATATTATTATCGATATTTAAATTTATAGTAGGACTTATATCAAACTCGATGTCAATAATTTCAGATGCAGTAAACAACATAACAGATGCAGGTTCCTCAGTAGTAAGTATGATAGGATTTAAAATATCGCAGAAAGAAATTGATAAAGATCATCCATGGGGACATGGAAGAATGGAATATGTAGCAGCATTTATAGTAGATGTATTAATAATAATAGTAGGATATCAACTATTACAAACATCAATAGAAAAAATAATAAATCCAGAAATGCCAAGCATAACAAATGTAACAATAATACTATTAGTAGTAGCAATATTAGTAAAATTATGGTTATTTGTGTTTTATAGAAAAATTGCAAACACAATAGATTCAGCAGCAATAAGAGGAACAGCATATGATAGCATATCAGATACAATATCAACATTAGCAGTTTTAATATCTGCAATAGTTGCAAAACTAGCAAATGTGTCAATAGATGGATATATCAGTATTTTAGTATCAATGTTCATACTATTTACGGGATGCAAAGCATTAAAAGAAACAATAGACTTATTGCTGGGAGAAAAACCAGATGAAGAATTTGTAAAAGAAATAGAAGAATTTTCTAAACAATATGAGCTAGTATCAGGAATCCATGACATAATGGTACATGACTATGGCCCAGGAAGAAAAATAGTATCATTCCATGCAGAAGTACCATCAGACTGTGACATAATGAAAGCTCATGATATTATAGATGAAATGGAGCAAGACATATACAAAAAGTTCAACTGTATAACAACAATACATATGGACCCAATAGTAACAGATGATGAAGAAATAAATCAAATGCGAGAACTAGTAGAAAAGCAAGTATCAGAAATGAATAAAGAATATTCAATACATGATTTCAGAATGACAGATGGAGGAGAACATATAAACTTAATATTTGATTTAGTAGTTCCAAGAGATAGCAAAATAGATATTAAAGAAGTACAAAAAGAAGCACAAGAGAGATTACACAATATAAACAATAAAATAAATGCAGTAATAAAAGTAGAATATTCGTATGTTTAATAATTAATGGTTAATTGGGGACAGGTACCGATTAGCCATTTTTTGTCAATCCAGGTTTGAATGGCAACATATAAAAGAAATGTGAATTCTTTGTGAATTTTAGCACTCTCCTATTGACATTGCTAAAAATAGATATATAATATAAATGTAAAAAGAAAAAAGATATTTTTACATGTGCTACCGAAGAGGTGTCAACACATAATTTAAGAAAGGAAGATGATTATTATGTTGTTGCCAAGAAGAAAAAACGAATTCGATTTATTTGACGAGATGTTTAATGACCCATTTTTCACAAGAGGTGAAAACAAACTAATGAAAACAGACATTAAAGAAAAAGGAGACAAATACTTGCTAGAAGTTGACTTGCCAGGATATGAAAAAGAAAACATAAAAATAGAAATAGACGATGGATACTTAACAGTACATGCAAGTATGAACAAAAATGTAGACGAAAGCGATAAAGACAGTAAATATGTTCACAAAGAAAGATATATTGGAGAATGTTCAAGAAGCTTCTATGTAGGAGAAGAGATCAATGAGGAAGATATAAAAGCAAGTTTTAAAAATGGAACATTAAAAATAGAACTTCCTAAGAAAGAGCAGAAAAAATTGGAAGATAGCAAAAAATATATTGACATTGAATAAAATGTGAAAAGGCGGATTACAAAATGTAATTCGCTTTTATCGATTTAAATTAAGGTACGAACCTGTTCCAAAGTAACCAAAAATGGTCAATTGGGACCTGTCCCCAATTAACCAAAAATTTGTGTATTAAATATTGACTAATGTTCAAAAAAATGGTATAAGTAATAGGTACATAAATATTATGGCCCCTTGGTCAAGCGGTTAAGACGCCACCCTCTCAAGGTGGAATCATGGGTTCGATTCCCGTAGGGGTCACCAATAAAATATTTAAAAGGGAGTAGCTATAAAATACTAATCAACAAACTCGGAACAAAGACCTGGTTAGTATGCTTTAAATAAAAAGTAAGCGAGACTTTTAAAAGAATCAAAAAGGTTCTTTAAAAGTCTCTTTTGTTGTTTATGTAAAGAAGATATCCCAAAAAATAAAATAGTTTTTAATATTAGAATTAAAAATAGATAAAATGCAAAAAATACAATAAGAAAGGGTTGAAGAAAAGAATGGAAGAACATAATTGGTTTAACAAAGATGTATCAGAAGTAGAAAAAGAACTACAAACTGATATAAACAAAGGGTTAAGTAACGAACAAGTAAAAGAAAAGACAGAAAAATATGGACTAAATGAACTACAAGCAGCTAAAAAGAAAACGTTATTGCAAAGATTTTTAGATCAATTTAAGGACTTTTCAATAATAGTTTTAATAATAGCAGCAATAGTGTCTGGAGCAGTAGGAATAGCACAAGGAGAAGGAATAACAGATACAATAATAATTTTAATAGTAGTAATTGTAAATGCAGTAATTGGAGTTGCACAAGAAAGCAAGGCAGAAAAATCATTAGAAGCATTGCAAAAACTAAGTGACCACGCATCAAAAGTAATAAGAAATGGAAATATGTCAGTAATATCGGCAAAAGAATTAGTACCAGGAGATATTGTAGTATTAGATACAGGAGACTATATCCCAGCAGATTTAAGAATTATAGAAGCAGTTAATTTAAAATCACAAGAAAGTTCATTAACAGGAGAATCTGTACCAGTAGAAAAATCAGTAGAAAAATTAGAAGATAAAGAAATAGGAATTGGTGACAGAGTAAACATGCTATTTTCATCTAGTTTAGTAACATATGGTAGAGGGAAAGGAATTGTTGTAGAAACAGGAATGACAACAGAAGTTGGAAAAATTGCAGGAATGATAAATAGTGCAGAAAAACAAGAAACACCATTACAACAAAAACTAAATAAATTAGGAAAAACACTAGGAATAGTAGCATTATCAATTTGTGTATTAATATTTATTATAGGATTAATCCAAGGAAAAGAACCAATAAGTATGTTTATGACAGCAGTATCATTAGCTGTTGCAGCAATACCAGAAGGATTAGCAGCAGTATCTACAATAGTATTAGCAATTGGTGTACAAAAAATGGTAAAGAAAAATGCTATTGTAAAAAGATTACCAGCAGTAGAAACATTAGGAAGTGCAACAGTTATATGTTCAGATAAAACTGGAACATTAACACAAAACAAAATGACAGTAGAAAAAATCTTCTGGAATAATCAATTAAAAGATATGCAAGATGTACAAAAAATTGAAAATAAAGACAAAGAATTAACAGAATTAATATATGCAAATATGCTTTGCAATGACACAAAAATTGCAGAAAACGGAGAATTAGCAGGAGACCCAACAGAAACAGCTTTAATAGATATGGCATTTAAGTTAAACATTAAGAAAGAAAAAATAGAAGAACTAAAAAGAGTAGAAGAAGTTCCATTTGATTCAGACAGAAAATTAATGACAACAGTAAATCAAATAGAAGATAAGTATATCGTATACACAAAAGGTGGAATTGATGAATTATTAAATAGATGTATAGATTACGAAATAAATGGAGAAAAGAAAACAGATTTAGCAGAGTACACAAAAACAATAAGAAGCCAAAATGAAATAATGGCAAAAGAAGCTTTAAGAGTATTAGGATGTGCATATAAAGAAATTGACCATATCCCATCAAAAGAAGAAATGAAAGAAATAGAAAGTAACCTAACATTTATCGGAATGGTAGGAATGATAGATCCACCAAGAGAAGAAGCCAAAAAAGCAGTAGAAAAATGTAAAACAGCAGGAATAAAAACAGTAATGATTACAGGAGACCATAAAATAACAGCAACAGCAATTGCTAAGAAATTAGGAATACTAGAAAACGAAGATGAAGCAATAACAGGCTTAGAACTAGAAAAAATGTCAGATGAAAACCTAGAAAAAAATATTAGAAAATACTCAGTTTATGCAAGAGTATCACCAGAGCATAAAGTAAGAATAGTAAAAGCATGGCAAAAAAATGGTGAAATAGTAGCAATGACAGGTGATGGAGTAAATGATAGTCCAGCATTAAAAACATCAGACATTGGATGTGCTATGGGAATAGTTGGAACAGATGTAGCAAAAGAAGCAGCAGATGTAATTTTAACAGACGATAACTTTGCAACAATAGTATCAGCAGTAGAAGAAGGAAGAAGAATATATGATAATATATTAAAAGTAATCCAATTCTTGTTATCAAGTAATGTAGGAGAAATAGTTGTGTTATTAGTTGCAACATTAATGACACCACTAATTGGTCATTGGTTTGGAATAGCAGATTTAAACCATCTAGAAATATTATTACCAATACACATTTTGTGGATAAATTTAGTAACAGACTCTTTACCAGCATTAGCATTAGCATTTGACCCAGCAAACAAAGGAATAATGAATAGAAAGCCATTAAAACCAAGTAAAGGAGTATTTACAAAAGGAATGGTATGGAGAGTAATTTACCAAGGAGTAATGATAGGAGGATTAACACTTGCAGCATTCCTAATAGGACTTGGAACAACAACAGAACCAATAGATGGACTAACATTAGAAGAATCAAAAATAGAAGTAGGTCAAACAATGGCATTTGTAACACTAGCATTTTCAGAATTAGTACATGTATTTAATGTAAGAAATAACAAAGAATCATTATTTAAAACAAAAGTATTTAACAATAGCAAACTAATATGGGCAATATTAGGTTCAGCAGCATTGATGCTTGTAATACTACTAGTCCCAGCATTAAGAAATGTATTTAGCATACCAGTATTACCAACACAAAATGTATTAGAACTAGTTGGATTAGTAATTGCACCATTGATAATTGTAGAACTATTTAAACTATTCAAAATCAATACAACAAAAGAAGAAAGAGAATAGGGATTTAGGGACGTATCTTAAAATCCCTATATCTAGGGATTTTGGGGACAGATCTCTAAATTTTTTTGAATTTAGCAAATTATATATTATTTTATAAAAATTGATTGATAGAAATGAGAATTAGAATTTATTATATTTTTGGAAGAGGGATATTCATGGACAAAATCTTTGATTTTGAGCCTGAAGGAAAGAGGCTTATCAAGAAATATTATAAGTTCTTTTTGAATGTAAAGAATAGATTTTTATAAAATAATATAATTTACTAAAAAAAAGTTTATATTTTTTTAGATCTGTCCCTACTTTCCCTAATTTTAGGGATTTTGAGATACGTCCCTAAATCCCGATTTTCTATTGACAAAAATAATTATTTAGTAGATAATTAATGCATAAACAAAAAGATAAAAGCATAAAGATACGAAGGAGGAATATAGATGTACGTATTTAACAGGATAACTGTAAATCCACAGTTGCCAAAAAGGATAAATAAATTAAGTGAAATAGCAAATAATCTATGGTGGTCATGGAACTCAGAGTTTTTAAAATTGTTCAAAAGAATAGATAATGATTTATGGGAAAATAGCTTTAAAAATCCAGTAAAATTTCTAAAACATGTGTCACAAGAAAGGTTAGAAGCAGTATCAAAAGATATAATGTTCTTAAAAGATTATGATAAAGTAGTAGAAAATTTTGAAGATTACATGAAAAGCAAAAACACATGGTTTTCTAATAAATATCCAAATAATAAAAATGACTTAATAGCATATTTTTCAGCAGAATATGGATTAGATGAAACAATTCCAATTTATTCAGGTGGACTTGGAATCTTATCAGGTGATCATCTAAAATCTGCAAGTGATTTAGGTATTCCTTTGGTTGCAGTAGGATTATTATATAAAAATGGATATTTTCATCAAAAAATTGATGGTGCAGGACATCAAGAAACAGAATATCATGATATAGATTTATATGATTTACCAATACATCCAGTAAAAGATGAAAATGGCGAAGATATGATGATTTACATTAAATTTCCAAAAAGAAGGATATATTTAAAAGTATGGCAAATAAATGTTGGTAGAGTAAAACTATATTTATTAGACTCAGACATAGAAAAAAATAATCCAGAAGATAGATATGTAACTTTAAGATTATATGGTGGAGACCAAGAAATGAGAATAAGACAAGAAATTGTCTTAGGAATGGGTGGAGTAAACTTATTAACAAGAAAATTAGGTTTAGACCCAACTGTTTACCATATGAACGAAGGACATTCTGCATTTTTAACAGTAGAATTAATAAAAAATATAATGAAAGAAAAAGAAGTATCATTTGAAGTTGCAAAAGACATAGTAAGCTCAAAAACAGTATTTACAACACATACACCAGTGCCAGCAGGAAATGATATATTTCCATTATCACTAGTAGAAAAATATTTTAAAGAATTTTGGCCAAGAATAGGATTATCAAGAGAAGAATTCTTAAAAATGGGAATGAAACCATGTAAAGAATTAGAAGCAGGATTTAATATGGGAATACTAGCACTTAAAATTGCAGGAAAGAAAAATGGAGTAAGTAAACTACATGGTGCAGTATCAAGAGAACTATTTGGAGAAGTGTGGCCAGAAATTGCAGCAAATGAGTCACCAATTGGATATGTTACAAATGGAATACATACATGTTCATGGTTAGACCCAAATTTGAAAAAATTATATAATAAATATTTAATGCCATATTGGCAAGACAATATTCAAAATCAGTCAACATGGGAAAAAGTAAAATCTATTCCTGATGAAAAATTGTGGGAAATACATCAAAATAGAAAAACAAAACTAATAAGATTAGTAAAAGAAAACACAACAGAAAGATTAAGAAGATCAGGATATAGTTATGAGGAAATAAATTCAATTACATCAAAACTAGATGTAAATACATTAACAATAGGATTTGCAAGAAGATTTGCAACATATAAAAGAGCAACACTAATATTTAAAGATTTAGAAAGAATTACACAAATATTAAATAATTCAAATAAACCAATACAATTAATATTTGCAGGAAAAGCACACCCAGCAGATAAAGAAGGTCAAGATTTAATAAAATATATTCATGAAGTATCAATGATGCCACAATTCAAAGGAAAAATATTCTTACTTGAAAACTACAATATAGCAATGTCAAGATATTTAATAAGTGGTGTAGATGTTTGGTTAAATAATCCAAGAAGACCAATGGAAGCATCAGGAACATCAGGACAAAAAGCATCAGTAAATGGAGTAATAAACTTCAGTGTATTAGATGGATGGTGGGCAGAAGGATATAACCAAGAAAATGGATGGACAATAGGAACAAATGCCGAATATGAATCATATGAAGCACAAGATGTAGCAGATAGCCAAAGTATGTACAGAACATTAGAAGAAAAAATAGTGCCACTATATTATGACAGAGACAAAAATGGCATATCAAAAACATGGATAGAAAAGATGAAAAATTCTATAATATCAACAGGAGGAAGATATAGCACATCAAGAATGTTAATAGATTATACAAATAATTACTATATGCCACTATGTAATTTATACAATAAATATTATATGAATGTTGATAATGTAGCAGAATACAACAATTGGAAACATGAATTATTTGAAAATTGGAAAGATATAAAAATAGAACAAGAAAATAATTTAGACAATATAACACTAGATGCAGGAAATAATATAGAAGTAAAATGTTCAGTAGAAGTGCCTAATATAAATATAGAAAACATATCTGTAGAATGTTACTATGGAAAAATATTAGAAAATGGAATAGTAGAAAATGTAGAAATAATCCCAATGAAAATGATAGACGAAGATGAAGAAAATAAGAAATATACATTTTCAGCTAAAATTGAACTAAAAACAGGCGGAAACTATGGTTACACATTTAGAGTAATGCCAAAACATGAAATGCTATTAGAACCTGCAAACTTGAATTTAGTAAAATGGATAAGTAAATAAGAAAATAGGGATTTGGGGACGTATCTCAAAATCCCTATTTTTACATTATAGAAAATTGCATTTCTTATAATGCAAAAAATATAGATGCAGTGGATTTATCATTTGTTTTTTGATATAATATAAAAAAATTAGAAAGGAACACAAGAATATGAAAAAAAGAACGAAAATAATAGTAATATTAATATTGTGTTTAATTGCAGTATGCTTGATATCTGCATTATTTATAGTGCCATACATAGAGCAAAACCAAGAATATGACAACACATTTGCAGAAAACATAATAGACCCAGATAGAATAGTATATAAAGATAACGAAGGAAAATATTATCAATTTGAAAAAGGAACAGAGCAATATAACGAACTAAAATATACAATAGCAAAATCAGTAACAAATTACAATGAAAGTGGAAATACATTAACAGATGAAGACATAGACAAAATACATGAAAAATCATTCATCGAATTTGACTATGAAACAGCAAGTAAAAACTATATCATTCCACTAGAAGAAAACGAAGGAAAAACCATGATAAAACTAGGAACAACAGGAGGAATGGTAGTAACAACAAACTTGAAAAACTATAATAACATCAAAAAAATAGCAAATAAAGTATCAGAAGGACAGCCAATATATGAATTAAGATATCAAGAAATGATATCAAGAAACACAATAACAACAATGGAATATAAATACTTACAACAATTCAAAGAAATAAACTACAAAATACATCAAGTAAAAATAGAAAATATAGAAGATTATGAAAAATATAAAGAAATGTGCAACCTAGCATTTGACGAAGAAATAACAGCAGAAACATTTGTGGACAATGATTTAATACTAACAATATCATTAGTTCCAAAAATAACTGTAAAAGTAAGTATAGGAAATATAAAATATACATATGAACAAATGAATGATGTAGCATATCAGTACACAGCACATTTATTAATAGTTAGTAAAATAGTAAATACAGATTGCATATATAACACAGACTTAACAGAAGTAGATTCAAAAGTAGCATTAGATGAATTTAAAACAAAATATGATGAAGCAGTAGAAAACATCGATAGAGAAACATTTGTAACAAACTTTAACGAATTCTATAACCAATATCAAGCCTCAACAAATACAATAACGCAAGAAAAAGCAGAAGAAATAGCAGAAAAAGGATTTAAAGAGGCAGAAAGAGTAGTAGGAAGTTATGATAAATCAACCCAAATGTGTGAAGAAATGGAAGCAAATCCAAACAATTTCTTTACAAGAAAAACAGATGAAAGAGATGAAACAGCACAATATAAAGTAGACGTATATTCATTTTTAAGAGAAGATGATATGGGAAATGGAGTGCGAATATATGTAGATAAAAGATTAGGAAAAATAATTGGAGCATCAGCATTTGGAGATTAGGGACGTATCAAATCGTGCAAAAATTGTCCAGATGTTTACGTCTCACATGGAGGAAAATATGAAAAAATCTGTTAAAATAGTAAGTATGATAATATCAATAGCAATAGTTGCAGGAATATGTATAGCATTTTTAAAACAGCATATATATTTAAGTTTTGCAACAGTAATATATATACCAACACTGGACAACATATTAACATTATTATCAGAAATAATATTACTAATTTCAGTAATTTATATCATATATAAATATATATTATGTATTGTGGAAGCATTTAAAAACAAGAAAAAATTAAAACCTATATTAATGATAATGTTAGTTATATTAGTTTCAGCAGGCTTAATAATTTCAAAAATAATTGCAACAACATTTTTAGCAAGTATACTAATACCATTAATCTATATTATAGGAGTAATAACAATTCCATTAATCATAATAGGAATAATAATGATTCGGAGAATCAAAAGTCAAAATAAAAGTAATAGCAACAATAATAGCTATAATATTAACAACAGGCATATATATATTGAATTATAATTATTTATATACTGGAGCAATGGCAATAACTCAAAATATAAGTAGCTTTATCGAAGCTAGAGAAAATACTTCTGAATACAATTTAATCTATTTGCAAAATTATAAACAAAAGATGGACGAAAAAGGGTATATAGATAAATTTGATGTAGAAAACATATTAAATATAGTAGATCATAGAACAGATAAAATAATAGTTCAATACGAAGATGAAGAAGAAACAATAAAATTAAATAATACAGATAATCAGATGAAAGAAGAATTAGAGCCAAAACTAGAAGCTAATTATTATAAATTTGATTATGAACATAAAGATAATGAAACAACAATATATATTGAAAGATATAAAAATGAAATAAGTCAAAATCAAGAAAGAAACGAAGAAATAACATTAACAGGAGCACGTCCTAATTATAAAATAAATAATATAAAAGCAAATTATGAGACTCTAGAAGATACAAATTATATATTTGAAAATGATGTAAATGTAGAGGAAGGTAGAGAAACTACACTAGATAGTTTAAGAATATTATTTGTGTTTGATGATGAAAGAAATAATTATATACCATATGTAGAAAATATTGGTGAATTAAGAAAAATTAAATCATATAAGATATATTCAACAGGAATGAGCATAACATTAAAAGATGGTATAACTCTAAATAAGGAAGATTATACTATAAGAGTGAATAGATATGATGATAATATTGATGTAAAAGAAGATAAAGATGCTAATTATTATTATAAATATGAACCAGTAGCAACACAATTAAAAGATTCAGATGGAAATATAGTTATAGAATTTGAATTTGGTAATACATATAGCCTAAAAGATTTAAAAAATATTGAAATAATATTTTAAGTTGAAAAAAATATAGAAGTAAAAAAATAACAGTATTAATATAAGAAATAAAAAATTATAACTAACAAAAAGATTGCCTTTGCAATCGTTAAGTAACCTACTTAATGACTAAACTCTAAAAGTATAATACCAATAAAAAGCAGTAAAGTCAATAGTTACAAAATACAAAATTTAAAATAAAAAAGTCAAAAAAATCAATAAATGAAAAACAGGAATAGCTTATTTTAGTTGTAAAACTAGGCTATTCCTGTTTCCTTCAGAATCATTAAGTAGGTTACTTAATGATTAGAAGAAGGAGGAGCAAATATGCAAAAGAAAAGCAAAAACAAAGAAAATTACCAAAAAATAACAAAAAGGCATTATATAAAAGAAAAGAGTTTTAGCAAAAAATTAAGAGAAAATTTAAATAATAAAAATTCAGGAATTACAT
>CAWVFT010000052.1:0-21003 GCA_963928635.1 Bacillota bacterium
CAAATATACATATCAGAAACAAAGTGGATTAAAAGATGATATGGTTGCAATTTGTAGTATGTATAATAGATATGGAAAAGATTATTGCACAAGAAGAGCAATAAGAGAAAGTGTTTTGAATAAATTTGTAGTAGAAGATTTAAGAAAAAATTTGACCGAGAAAATAGATAAGGAAAAACTAATAAACTCTATTGATAAAAGCAGTATAAATATAGAAAAAAAGAAGTTAGAAAAAAGAATTACAGACAATAAAAAAAGGATTAATGAAATTAACAAAATACTGAAAACAGCTTATGAAGATAGAGTAAATGGAATAATAGATATAAATGAATTTGTTACATATTCAGAAAGTTATAAAAAAGAGCAAAAAGAATTAATACAAAAAACGGAAAATTTAAATCTAAAATTGCAAGACTATGAAAATACAAAAGAAAAAGAATTAATAAAATACATAAAAGAAATTGTAAGTTTTGAAAACATAGATAGAAATATAATTTTAAATTTAATAGATAGCATTGAAATAATGGACAAGAATAATATCAAAATAAATTATAAATTTACTGTTTAGAAACAATATATAATAATTTGAAAAAGTTTTGATTGATAGTAATTGAGTTAGAATTTCTTAATAAATTTTGTGGAAAATGTTCGCGTCGAGCTTTAGCTCGGACTAAGTGAAAGAGTGCCACAAAATTTGTTTAGAAATTCTTCGAAAATTATCTTGAACGATAAACTTTTGAAAATTATTATTATATTGTTTCGTATCTATCACAAAAGAAATTGCGACTGGAATGCAGATGACATAGATAAAATTTTGGAAGTGTTAGACAAAGCACAAGTTAAAATAACATTTTTCATTGTAGGAGAATGGGCAGATAAATATCCAGAAGCTGTAAAGAAAATAGCAGAGCATGGACATGAAATCGGAACACATTCAAATACACATCCACACGTAAATAACCTTTCATTAGAAGAAAACATATTAGAAATAAAAGAAAGTAGCGAAAAAATAGAAAAAATTACAGGGCAAAAACCAGATTTATATAGAACTCCATATGGGGAGTATAATAATACTGTAATACAGTCAGCGACAGATAGCGGGTATTTTCCAATACAATGGAGTTTAGATTCTTTGGACTATACAGGGATAACAGGGGAAGAAATGTGGAATAGGTTAGATGGAAAAATAGCGAATGGAGATATTATCTTAATGCATAATGGAACAGAACATACAGCAGATTCTTTGGAAATGTTAATCAATAATATAAAAAACAACGGATATAATATAGTTAAGATTTCTGATTTAATATACAAATCAAATTATAATATAGATTTAAATGGCACGCAGATTTTAAATTAATAGTAATAAATGAATAAAATATGGAAAAATGGAAATAATAGGTATAATAAGGGGTGAGAAATGTTTTTTATTGGTATTGTTTCGGAAACAAAAGAATTTGAAAATATAAAAAATAACTTGAAAAATAGTATAGATATAGAAATATTGAATATAATTAATTTAAACAAGAAAAATATAGAAAATTTTCAAAATATAACTTTTGACACAGTAGTAATAATGCAAAACCTTGAAAACTGGGATAAAAACATAATATATTTAGAAGAAATCATAAAAAAATCTAGAAACTTATTAATTAATGCAGATATTATAATAAATAAAGAGATATTGCACAATGTTAAAAACAGAATAATAACATTTGGATTTAATTTAAAATCTACATTTCTAGTGTCTAGTGTTTCAGAAGATAGAATTCTAATAGATATACAAAATTCTATTATAAATGTTAATAATATAATCTTTGATAGAGGAAGCAAGTATTTCCCAATAAAAAACAAATCAACTATATATGATACATTAGTCTTATTTATATTAGAATTGTTGTACACAAAAAAGCAAATTAGAGTGTAAAAATAGAAAAATGAAGCTGTAAAACTATGAAATTGCGTTAAAAATGGTTAAAAAATGGAAAAAATAATAAAAAATATGGAAAAAATAAACTTTTTATGTAGACAAAACCAAAAAAGTGTAGTATAATAAGTATTATATGAGGGGAACGCATAAAGATAAAAGTACAACTGAAAAATAAAAAAATAGGGAGGAAAGAAAATTGGATACAAATTATTTAGAAAACAACTATTTAACATTAGTTGGAAAAGTTACAGGAGAAAAAAGATTTAGTCACGAAATATATGGAGAAAGGTTTTATATATTTGATTTAAGTATTCCACGTTTAAGTGGTAATGCAGATATAATACCAATTACAGTTTCAGAAAGACTAATAACAGACGAAATGTTACAAGAAGGAAAGAAATTATTAGTAAAAGGTCAATTTAGATCATACAATAGTTATGAGAACGAAAAAAACAGATTAATATTAACAGTATTCGCAAAAGATGTAACAGAAGTAGAAGAAGTTGAAGAAGAAAATGAAATAGCAAAAAAAGACGTAGTAACAAACGAAGTAGTTTTAATGGGATATATTTGTAAAAAACCAATTTATAGACAAACACCATTTGGTAGAGAAATTGCAGATTTGTTATTAGCAGTAAATAGAGCATACAATAAATCAGACTATATTCCAAGTATAGCTTGGGGAAGAAATGCAAGATTTTGCCAAAACTTAGAAGTTGGAACAAGAGTAAAAATTGTAGGTAGAGTTCAATCAAGAAATTATGAGAAAAAATTAGAAGATGGAACAGTAGAAACAAGAGTAGCTTATGAAGTTTCAATTGGAAGTTTAGAAGTTATAGATGAAAAAGATGACGAAAAAGAAAATAAAGAAGAAGTTGAAAACAAAGAAGCAGTTTAAAATTAATAAAAGCCATGACCTTAATTGTTAAATATAATTAACAATTAAGGTCATTTTCTTTTTATTTATATAGATTTTTTCAATGTTTTTTGCTATAATATGGATATTAATAACAGAAAGGACATTTTAATTATGGAAAAGCAAAAATCGATATTTAAAACTGAAAAGAAGGAAAAAAAGCAAACTCAAAAAAAAGTCAGTTCTAATATAAAATTTACAATTCTAGCAGTGATTTTAATTTCACTATTTTGTTTTGCAATAACACCTGTTACATTGCAAAATGATACATTTTACTCTATAAAAATAGGCGAACATATACAAAATGTAGGAATTGATATGCAAGATCCATTTTCTTGGCATGAAAACTTAAGTTATACATACCCACATTGGTTATATGATTTATTAACATATTGGATTTATGCTGCATTTAACATGGATGGTATCTACATTGTTACTTGCATATTATCATGTGTACTTGGAATTTCAATATACTATGTAAATTATAAGTTAAATAAAGATAATGTGATATCATTTTTACTTGCAATAGGCGTAATGTATTTAATTAAATCATATGTAGCAGCTAGAGCACAACTTGTAACTTTTGTATTATTTACTTGGACAATATATTTTATAGAAAGATTTTTACAAACAAAAAAATGGAGATATGGAGTATTTTTATGTTTAATATCATTAGCTATTGCTAACTTGCATGTAGCAGTATGGCCATTTTTCTTTGTGCTATTTTTACCATATATAGCTGAGTATATAATAGCAGTATTAGGAGATACAATTTTATATAAAAAACTTTCACTTAAAATATTAAATTTTAGATATAATACATATAGAAATAAAGATAATAGTGAAAAAGCTCAAAAATTATTAGAGAAAATAAATGAACTTAAGAGTAGAGTTGCGAAAATAAAGAAAATAAGAGAAGAAAATATTGAAGAGCCATATAAAATAAAAATAGAGAGAAATAAAAATATAAAATTCCTTATAATAATAATGATAATTTGTGCTTTGCTTGGGTTAGTAACACCAACAGGAGATACACCATATACATATTTATATAAAACCATGATAGGTAATACTACACAAAATATAAATGAACACTTACCAATGACATTATCAGACCAATTACCTATATTGTGTACATTAATTATTTTCTTAGCAGTATTAATATTTACAAAGGCAAAAATCAAGCTAAATGATTTGTTTATGTTAGGTGGACTTGCTTATTTAATGTTAACATCAAGAAGACAATTAACAATGTTTGCGATAATGGGCTCAATCGTACTTGGCAGGTTGTTAATAGATATGTTTAAAAAATATAATACTGATAGTAAATGGCTACTAGAAAAACTAGCCAAACCACTTGGAATGGTAGCTTTAATATGTGTAATGGCCTTATTTAGTTTAAATTATATGGAGCCTAAGATAAAAATAAAACAACCATATATAGATGAAGCATCATATCCAGTAAGAGCATGTGATTTTATATTAAATGATTCAGGAATAGATTTAAGCAAAGCAAAATTTTATAACGAATATAATTATGGAAGTTACATGTTATTTAGAGGAATACCAGTATTTATAGATTCAAGAGCAGATTTATATTCGCCAGAATTTAATGGATTAAATGAAGATATATTTATGGATTTCATAAATACATCAAATATAGGTGTATTTTACGAAGATACTTTTGAAAAATATGGGATTACACATGTAATATGTTATAAAAATGCTAAAATGAATATGATTATAACAAAAACTAATGATCCTAATTATAATTTAATATATTCAGATAACAATTTTGTAGTATATGAAAGATTAAGTGGAATAGAACAAATGAATGAGATGTGAGCAATAGACGTGAGATATGAAATGTATGATATGCGAGGTGAGAAAGTAGAATATGACAAATGAAATGGTTGTAGAAGAATCAGGAAAAAGAATAGATATGTATGTAGCGGAAAAAACAGACTTATCTAGAGTAACAATACAAAGATTAATAGAAGAAGAAAAGCTTTTTGTAAATGGGAAAAATGTTAAACCATCATATAAAGTAAAAGAAGGAGACTGTATAAAATATGAAATAGAAAAACCAAAAGAAGTAGATATAAAGCCAGAGGATATACCACTTGAAATTTTATACGAAGATAATGACATTATAGTAGTAAATAAACCAAAAGGAATGGTAGTACATCCTGCAAATGGAAACTGGGAAGGAACATTAGTAAATGCAATAATGGCAAAATGTAAAGATTCTTTATCAGGAATTGGAGGAGAAATAAGACCAGGAATAGTACATAGATTAGATAAAGATACATCAGGAGCAATAATAGTAGCAAAAAATGATAAAGCACATATTCTACTTAGTAATCAATTAAAAAATCACGAAATAGAAAAAACGTACTTAGCATTAGTAAGAGGAATAGTAAAACCAAACGAAGCAACAATAGATATGCCAATAGCTAGAAGTAAAACAGATAGAAAGAAAATGGCAGTAGATAAAAATGGAAAAAATGCAGTGACACACTTTAAAGTTCTAAAAAGATATCCAGAGCATAATTGCACATTATTAGAAGTAAAAATAGAGACAGGGAGAACGCATCAAATAAGAGTACACTTAACAGAAATAGGACATCCTCTAATTGGAGACGAAGTATATTCAAGCGGAAAAAACGAATGGGGAATAAAAGGGCAATGTCTACACGCAAAATCACTTAGATTTAAACACCCAATAACAGGAAAAGAAATATATGTAGAAGCACCTTTACGAGAAAAAATAGGGATTTGGGGACGGTTCTTAAAATCCCTAAAAATAGGGAATATGGGGACAGACCTCAAAAAATTTAAAAACAATAATGGTAAAAAATGAATTGAATGTTAGAAGGAACGAAAATGGAAGAAATAAGATTACAAAAATATATTGCTGAATGTGGAATAGCATCAAGAAGAAAATCAGAAGATTTAATAAAGCAAGGTAAAATAAAAGTAAATGGAGTAGTTGTTACAGAACTTGGAACTAAAGTAAATCCAAATAAAGATATTATCGAATATAATAATCTTGTAATCAAAAGAGAAGAAAATAGTGTTTATATTTTACTTAATAAGCCTATAGGTTATGTTACAACTGCAAAAGACCAATTTAATAGACCATCTGTACTAGATTTGGTAAATGTCAAAGAGAGAATAGTTCCTTGTCGGGAGGTTAGATTTTTATACATCAGGAGCTTTGATACTTTCTAATGATGGAGATTTTGTATATAAAGTTACACATCCTAAACATGAAATAGAAAAAATATATAATGCAACTGTAAGAGGAGAAATAACAAATGAAGAAATAGAACTACTAAGAAGAGGGGTCAAAATTGATGATTATACTACAAAACCTGCTAAAGTAAAAATCTTAAAAATTGATAAAGATAAAAATATTTCAAGAATTCAAATTACAATTCACGAAGGAAAAAATAGGCAAGTAAGAAAAATGTGTGAAGCAGTCGGAAAAAAAGTTATAGCATTGCACAGAGCTAAAGTGGGGAACATTGATGTAAAAAATTTAAGGTTAGGAAGCTGGAGATATTTAACAGAAGCAGAAATAAAAAGTCTAATTAAATAAAAAAGATTGAAATTTATAATATAAAAGTATATAATTACAACAAATATATAAAAGAAAACAGAAGAAAAAAGGAGAAAACAGATGAAAACATTTAATTTTTTGCCTGAAGGATGGAACAATGAGACAATAAAAATAAAGAATACAGATGAAATAAATAATTATATAAAAAGTAAACAAACCTTACAAGGAATTGTCGAAGAATGTGACAGTAATTTCAATTTACACATAAACTTAGGTGCAGGCATAAATGGCATAATTCCTAGAAAAGAAATAGAATGGATTAATACAGAAAATGATGGAGAGCCAAAGAAAAATTTATGTGTAGGTAAAGTACATAAATTTATACAGTTTAAAATTAAAGAGACTACACAAGACAATAATCTTATTTTATCACGAAAAGATGTACAGAAAGAAGCTTTAGAGGAAGCAGTGCATACCTTAAATGAAGGTGATGTAGTAAATGGTATAGTAAAAAATATTACATCATATGGAGCATTTGTAGAAATAGGAGGAGGAGTAGTAGGACTTGCACATATTGAGGACTTATCTGTTGCAAGAATAAAATCTCCTTTTGAAAGGCTAAAAATTGGACAAAAGGTAAAAATTGTGGTAAAATCTATAGACAGAAGTAATAACAAAATTTCCTTATCATATAAAGAAAATTTTGGAACATGGGAAGAAAATGCAGAGAAATTTAAAGTAGGAGATAGAATAACAGGAATAGTTAGAGAAACAGAAAAGAACAAAAACGGAATATTCATTGAACTTACTCCTAATTTAGTAGGAATGATAGAATACAAAAATGGTTTAATATATGGCAATAAAATTGATGTATTAGTAAAAAAGATAGATTATGAAAAGCAAAAGATAAAATTATCGTTAATACATAATTAAAAGTATAGTTTTCAATTATTGTTTAAATTAAATAAACAAATACTAATGTTTATTAAAAAATACAATTTTCTAATTAGGGGAGGTATAAAAATGATTGAAGATAATGAGATTAAAGCTGAGGTATCACCATTTGCAATAAGAAAGGGAGAAATAAAAACATTTGATGGTAAAGATGGTTATGTCTCTATGAATCAAGTAGTACATAAGATAAATATAGGACATATAACAGATATACATTTTGCGATATTAGATTTAGTGAATGAATTTGAATTTATTACATCTAGACAATTATATCAATTACTAGAATTAAAGGGATTTGACCCAAAATCACAAGACAAATTAAATAATAAATTAGAAGTATTAGTAAAATCAAAAATACTTACAAGATATTATTTTACATCTGATGAAGGAAAAGGAATTTATAGAATTTATTGCTTAGAAAAAATGGGAAAATATTTATTAAATTCAAAGGAAATTGACTGTAAATGGCAACCATCAGATAATACAAAACCAGTTGCAATGATAAAGAAAAGATTAGCAGGAAATCAAATAATAATTGCTTATCTAAGAAAAGTAAAGGCATTTGACGGATATACTGTAAAGCCAGCAATAACAGCAAAAGTAGCAGGAAAAGTATTTAAAACATCAGGTTGTTCTATAAAATTAACTAAAAATGGTAAATCTATTCAATTTTTATTTGAAACAATAAGAAGAGAAATAGAATGGGAAAAGAAATTAGTAGAAAAATTAAGATTATATCAAGATTTCTACGAGAATTTCGTTCAAGGAGATTCTGGATTTAGTACAATGCCACAATTAATATTAAATTGCGAAGATGATAAACATATGGTAGAAACATTTAAAGAAATAGTAAAAAGTAAAATAGAAATACCACATATAAAATTATACTTTACAACAGATTTAAGGCAAAATGCAGAACATTTAACAGAATCACTAATAGAATTTAAATTAGTAGATGGAAAATATAAAATGGAAAACTTAGAATTGAAAATATTAGGATAAGAGGGAAAATGGGGACGGACTCAAAAATCCCTCTTTTTTGAGTCCGTCCCCATTTTCCCTCTTTTAACTTAGTCCAAGAATCTTTTTAGCCTTTTCAATTTCCTTTTTAGAAGGTTCTTTTACATTTTCTAATTCATATTTAAAACCTAAGCTTTTCCACTTATATTTTCCAAGGTTGTGATAAGGTAAAAGTTCAACTTTTTCAACTGTTTTCAAGCTAGAAATAAAATCTTTAAGTTTTAATAAATCATTTTCATCATCAGTATAGCCAGGTATAAAAACTTGTCTAATCCACATAGGAATATTATTATCACTTAGATATCTTGCAAAATTTAACTCTCTTTCATTAGAAAATCCAACTAAATCTTTACATTTTTCTGGATTAATATGTTTAATATCAAGAAGCACTAAATCTGTGTATTGTAATACTTCTTCAATATCTTTACTAATTGCAAACATTCCAGAAGTATCAATACAGGTGTGAATACCTTTTTCTTTTAATTTCTTAAAAAGAGATATAATAAATTTTACTTGTAACAAAGGTTCTCCGCCAGTTATAGTTACACCACCGTTTGGATGAATATAATTTTTATATCTTAAAATTTTGGTATAAATATCGTCTAATGAAGAATAAGTTCCTCCATTAATATCCCAAGTGTCTCTGTTATGACAATATTTACATTTTAAATTACAACCTTGTAAAAATAATACAAATCTAATTCCGGGACCGTCAACAGTCCCAAAAGATTCTATAGAATGAACTTTTGCGAAATAATGTAAATCTTTTTTTTCCATTTTGCACTCCTTTCAGAAAATAGGGATTTAGGGACGTATCTCAAAATCCCTAAAAATAGGGATTTTGAGATACGTCCCTAAATCCCTAAATTTTTTCGTGTATTGTTCTATTAATTACATCTAATTGTTGTTCTCTTGTTAATTTTGTAAAGTTTACGGCATATCCAGAAACTCTAATTGTTAATTGAGGATATTTTTCTGGATGATCCATTGCATCTAAAAGAAGGCTTCTATCAAATACATTTACATTAATATGATGACCTGTCTCTTTAAAATAACCATCTAGCATATTAACTAAATTTGTTATTCTTTCATCTTCTGATTTTCCTAAAGTTCCAGGAGTAATTGAGAAAGTATATGAGATCCCATCTTCTGACTGTTCAAAAGGTAATTTTGCAATAGAATTCATAACTGCTAATGCTCCATTTACATCTCTGCCATGAAGTGGATTAGCTCCAGGTCCAAATGGTGCTCCTGCTTTTCTTCCATCAGGTGTATTTCCAGTTGCTTTTCCATATACTACATTTGATGTTATTGTTAGTATTGATAAAGTGTGTTTTGAATTTCTATATGTTTGATGTCTTTGTAATTTATGCAAAAATGTTTTTACAACTTCGACTGCTATTTGATCAACCCTATCATCATCATTTCCGAATTTAGGGAAATCACCTTCAACTTCATAATCTACGGCTAAACCTGACTCATCACGTATTACTTTTACTTTAGCATATTTTATAGCAGATAGAGAGTCTGCAACTACTGATAAACCGGCTATTCCACATGCCATAGTTCTTATTATATCTTTATCATGTAATGCCATTTCTATTGCTTCATAAGAGTATTTGTCATGCATATAATGAATTGCATTTAATGCTTTGATATATATTTTTGCAACATAATCCATCATTTGATTAAATTTAACCATTACTTCATCATAATTTAAATATTCAGATTTTATTGGTTCGAATAGAGGTGTTACTTGTTTTTTAGTTACTTCATCTTTACCACCATTTATGGCATATAATAGTGTTTTAGCTAAGTTTGCTCTTGCTCCAAAGAATTGCATTTGTTTTCCTATTTTCATTGGAGATACACAACATGCTATTCCATAATCGTCTCCTAAAGTTATTCTCATTAAATCATCATTTTCGTATTGAATAGATGAAGTATTAATTGATAATTTTGTTACATATCTTTTAAATCCTTCTGGTAGTCTTGTTGACCATAGAACAGTCATGTTAGGTTCTGGTGCTGGTCCTATATTTTCTAGTGAATGTAATAATCTGAAAGAGTTTTTTGTAACTAATGTTCTTCCATCTATACCCATTCCACCAATACTTTCAGTTACCCATACAGGGTCACCACTAAATAATTCATTATATTCAGGTGTTCTTAAAAATCTTACAAGTCTTAGTTTCATAACAAAATGATCCATTATTTCTTGTGCTTCTTCTTCTGTTAAAGTACCATTTTTTAAGTCTCTTTCAAAATATATATCTAAAAATGTAGATGTTCTTCCTAGGCTCATGGCAGCTCCATTTTGATCTTTTACTGATGCTAAATAACCAAAATATAACCATTGAACAGCTTCTTTAGCATTTTTAGCTGGTTCAGAAATATCAAAACCATATTTAGAAGCCATAACTTTTAATTGCTCCAAAGCATCAATTTGCTCTTTTATTTCTTCTCTTTCTCTTATAACACTTTCTGTAAATTCATCTACATCTAGTATATCAAGTTCTTCTTTCTTTTCATCAATAAGAGTATTTACTCCATAAAGTGCAACTCTTCTGTAATCTCCTATAATTCTTCCACGACCATATCCGTCAGGCAAACCTGTAAGTAAGTGATTTGAACGTGCAGCTCTTATATCTGGAGTATATACACTAAATACACCGTCATTATGTGTTTTTCTATATTTATGGAAAATTTCATCAACCTCTGGGTCAACCTCTCTTCCATAAGCTTTGCATGATTGTTCTACAATTCTAATTCCACCAAAAGGCATTATAGCTCTTTTTAGTGGTGCATCTGTTTGAAGTCCTACAATATCTTCTAAATCTTTATCAATATATCCTGCATCATGTGCAGATACAGTTGAAACTGTTTTAGTATCTATATCTAGAACGCCACCTTCAGAATCATGTTCTTTTTTATATAACTCTAAAACTTCGTCCCATAATTTTTTTGTTTTTTCTGTAGCTCCTGTTAAAAAGCTTTCATCACATTCATATGGTGTGTAATTTTTTTGAATAAAATCTCTTACATTGATTTCTTGTTGCCAGTCGCCTTTTTCAAAATCTTCCCATTGTTTAAAATTCATATTATTTTTCATTCCTTTCTATATATAAATTTATAATTATTATTTGCAGTTTTGCCAAATAATATAATAGCATATTTATCAAAATTTGAAAAGAATAAATACAATAAAAAATACTATTATTATAAAAATATAATAATAGTAAAAAAAAGAAAAATACAGTTGCGTTTGCAACTTTTTAAAATTAATTTTTAAATATCTTCTTTAGCAATTGATAATACTAATAATAATCTTCTTCATTTTCTATAATTAATTTTGCAATATTATAAATTAATTTTTGAGTTTTAGGAGAAGCATTCTTTAAAATGTGAGAAAATTCAGGTGTTAAATAATTATCAGAATCACTAGAAGCTCCGTTTAAAACATATCCCTCAGAAATTTCTAATAAATTACATATTTGAGATAGTCTTTTTAAATTGATTTGTGTTGAGCCTCTTTCAATTCTGCTTAAAAAAGCTACAGAGATATTTATTTGGTCTGCTAATTCTTCTTGAGTCATATTTTTTGCAAGTCTTGCTTCTTTAATTCTTGAACCTATTAATGGATAATCTAAATTCATTTTATCACCTTCCAATCTAATTCATAATATATCATTTAACCTATAGGTTTTAAAGAAACTAATAACTAAAATGTAACTTATAGGTTAAGAAAAAGTGTTAAAAAAAATGGCTATAAAAAAATTTAGTCTTTAATATGATATTTTCTAACTTTTATAACTATAAATATTGAAATGTAAATAAATCTACTTTATACAGATGTCAATATTAGGAAAAACTAGAAAAAATCAGTAAAACCGAGAATAAGAGAGAAAAATTAACATAAATAGTATTTTTTAAATTATTTTAATTGTAAATTTAATGAAAAAAAGCCTGAATATGTATATATCATTTGAAATTGCGTAAAATATATAGTATAATAATAGATAGTCGCGTTAAAAACAAAAAGGAGTGTGAAGTTTATTTTAAAGAGAAAACTAAGATTTTATACTAAAGAGTTTTTAAAATTTTTTAACATAACTTTAATGGCAGTTGGTTTCATAATCGCGATTATTTTTATAAAATATAAACCAGTTTATGCAGTAAGTATTTCTGGAGAAGAAATAGGATATGTGCAAAATGAAAATGAATTTAATAAAATTGTAGAAGAGAATATTATAAATTATGATAATAAAAATGTAGATAATGTAACATTAAATTCTAATCCAGAATATGAGTTGAAATTAGTTAACAAAACAGAAGAAACGAATGAAGATAGTGTCTTAATAGCATTACAAAAAGAAATGAATATTACTTATAAATACTATGACATAATGGTAGATGGTGAAAAAGTTGAATCTGTAGATACAAAAGAAGATGCAGAAAATTTGGTTACAATGTTAAAATCAGATGATAATCAGCTTAATATAGAAATTGCAGAAAAAATTACAACTAATGCAAGTGAAATACAAACAAATTCATTTGAAGTGGCAAAAGCAAATGTAATAGGAGAAGTAGACGAAATAATAGAGCAAAAAGAAATTGCAAATAGTATTGCAGTTATAAATGGCGTAAAAATAGCTAATCTTCCAATTACAGGAACTATAACTTCAAGATATGGTGTAAGTAGTAGGATAAGATCTTCTAACCATACAGGTTTAGATATAGCAGCATCAAAAGGAACACCAATTAAAGTAATTGCTGATGGTGTAGTTAAATCTGCTGGTTGGTCAGGTTCTTATGGTTACTTGGTAAAAGTTGACCATGGTAATAATGTAGAATCTTGGTATGCACATACAAGTAAAATGTATGTTTCAGCAGGTGATACAGTATCTGCAGGAGATACAATTGCTGCAGTTGGAAATACAGGAAATTCTACAGGACCACATTTACACTTAGAGATAAGAATTAACGGAAAGCACGTTAATCCACAAAAATATTTATATAATTAGATAAAATGCTAAAAACCACAACTGAAATGCAACCTAAATTGTATTGCAATTCACAGTTCAAAATAAGAAATACTTTTAAAGGTTTAATTCATATTTATCTCGTTCGTCCCAACATCGCAGAAATTGTATAAAATTAATTAAATTAAAATTTAATTAATTTTAACATTTTCTAGCTAGCCGGTCCCCACACAAGCTTACTCGAAAAATATGAATTAAACCTTTTCAAGATACTTTACTATATACGACTGTGAATTGTAACAAATTGTGATTTTTAGCATTTTTTACGTTGTAAGGCTTGAAAAATCACAAATAGTGTGATAAAATAAGTCTGCTTTAAAAATAGTTTATATTTTTAAATCTCTACTTAACGAAAAGTTAGGTTATAAAATCCAAAGGGAGGTGAAAATAATGAATAAATACGAAAGTGTTATCATTATTAATCCAAATGTAGATGAAGCTGGAATTAAAGCTTTAGAAGACAAATTTACAGGATTAATAAATGAAAATGGAAAAGTAGAAAAAGTTGATAACATAGGTAAAAGAAAATTAGCTTATGAAATCAAGAAATTTGCAGAAGGTACATATTTAGTATTTGAATTTGAATCAAAACCAGAAGCAATAAAAGAACTTGAAAGAGTTTATAGAATTACAGATGATGTAATAAAATTCATAGTAGTAAAAAAATAATTAAATAAAGAAATAGGGGCCTTTATTTAAAGGAAAGGAAAGGTATTAAAATATGAACAAAGTAATATTAATGGGAAGATTAACAAGAGACCCAGAAGTAAGATATACACAAACAAATAATACTCTAGTTGCTTCATTTAGTTTAGCTGTAAATAGAAGATTTGTAAGACAAGGAGAAGAAAGACAAGCAGACTTTTTTAATATAGTAGCATGGAGCAAATTAGGAGAATTTTGTAGCAAATACTTTAAAAAAGGTCAACAAGTAGGAATAATTGGTAGACTACAAACAAGAACTTGGGATGATGACCAAGGAGTAAAACATTACATAACAGAAGTTGTAGCAGAAGAGGCATATTTTGCAGAAGGAAAAAGAGATGCAGAAGCTAATTCAGCTAATTTCGAAAATACTTTTGGTAATACAATGCCAGGAAGTATGGGTTCAGATTTTGAAGTAACTTCAAGTGATGATTTACCATTTTAAGCAGAGAGGGGGAATTTTAAATGTCTGACAAGAAAAATAATAAAAAGAATCATAACCAAAATTATGATGAAGATTATAATCCAAGATTTAGAAAACAAAGAAAAAAAGTATGTGCATTATGTAGCGATAAAAACTTCAATTTAGATTATAAAAATTATGATCAAATGAAGAAATTTGTAAATGATAAAGGTAAAATTTTACCAAGAAGAACAACAGGTGCATGTGCTAAACATCAAAGAGATATTACAATAGCTGTAAAAAGAGCAAGACATATTGCAATATTACCATATACACAAAACTAATTTTAGTTAAGAAATAAAAAACCGTTGAGAAATCAGCGGTTTTTAACTATTTATCATTCAACCTCACTCTAGTCGACGTATTTTTCATCATCTGCATTAGCCCTTTTGATTATTTCATCTTTTAAGTTTGTTATATTAGTATTAGTCATATTGTAGTCTCCTTTTGTATTTATTATAAACCTATACGTGCGTTAAGATGGATGACTAAATATATAAAAATAATGTTGACAAAAATCTCTAATAATATATAATGTAAGAGGCATAATATATGTAATACTTTAAATTTAAAGGAGGGTAAGATATGTATGAAAACGAAGAACACGTAAAAGAAATGGTAGACAGCTTAGTAGAAAAAGCAAAAAAAGCATCAGAAGAATATTTAAAACTTAATCAAGAGCAAATAGACAATATAGTAAAAGCAATGTCAATGGCAGGATTAGAGCATCATATGGAACTAGCAAAAATGGCAGTAGAAGAAACAAAAAGAGGAATATATGAAGATAAAATAACTAAGAATATGTTTGCAACAGAATATATATATCACAGCATAAAATATGAAAAAACAGTAGGAATAATAGATGAAAACGAAGAAGAGGATTATGCAGAAATAGCAGAACCAGTAGGAATAATAGCAGGAGTAACACCTGTAACAAATCCTACATCTACAACAATGTTTAAATCAATAATATCAGCAAAAACAAGAAATGTAATAATCTTTGGATTCCATCCATCAGCTCAAAAATGTAGTAGTAAGGCAGCGGAAATATTAAGAGATGCAGCCATAAAGGCAGGTGCACCAGAAAATTGCATATTATGGATAGAAGAACCATCAATAGAAGCAACAAGAGCATTAATGAATCATCCAGATGTAAACTTAATATTAGCAACAGGGGGAACAGGAATGGTAAGGTCTGCATACTCTTGTGGTAAACCAGCATTAGGAGTTGGACCTGGAAATGTGCCTTGTTACATTGACAAAACAGCAAAATTAAAAACATCAGTAAATGATTTAGTAATGTCAAAATCATTTGATAATGGAATGATATGTGCATCTGAGCAAGCAGTTTTAGTGGATGATGAAATAGTAGAAGAATTTGAAAAACTAATGAAAGAAGCAGGATGCTATTTTGTAAATGAAGAAGAGAAGCAAAAATTAGCAAATAGCATGTTCGAATATACAGACGAATATGGATATAAATTAAAATCAAATATACCCGGACAATACCCATATGATATTGCAAAAAATGCAGGATTTGAAATACCAAAAGAAACAAAAGTAATTGTAGTTCCAGAAACAGGAATAGGAAGAGATTATCCATTTTCAAAGGAAAAACTAAGTCCAGTTTTAACATACTATATTGTAAAGGATGCAGATGAAGGAATAGCAAAATCAGAACAATTAATAGAATTTGGAGGATTAGGCCATTCAGCAGTAATACACTCTGAGAACCAAGATGATATATTAAAATTTTCTGAAACTGTGAAAGCAGGAAGAATAATAGTAAATTCACCATCAACACATGGAGCAATAGGTGATATATATAATACAAATATGCCATCACTTACACTTGGATGTGGATCATTTGGAGGAAATTCAACAACAGCAAATGTATCATCAGTTAATCTAATAAATATAAAAAGAGTAGCAAAAAGGAGGGTAAATATGCAGTGGTTTAAAATTCCAGAAAAAATATATTTTGAAACAGGATCAATACAATACTTAGAAAAAATGCCAGATATAGAAAGAGCATTTATAGTAACAGATGAAGGAATGGTAAAATTAGGATATGTAGATAAGATTTTATATCATTTAAGAAATAGAAGACAATATGTACATTCAGAAATATTTAGCGAAGTAGAATCAGACCCATCATTTGATACAATAATGAAGGGTGTAGAAGCAATGAAAAACTTTAATCCAGATGTAATAATAGCAATTGGTGGAGGAAGCCCAATAGATGCAGCAAAAGGAATGTGGCTTTTATACGAACATCCAGATGCAGATTTAGAAGGGTTAAAACTTAAATTTATGGATATAAGAAAAAGAACATACAAATTTCCAAAACTAGGCGAAAAGTGTAAAATGGTAGCAATACCAACAACATCAGGAACTGGCTCAGAAGTAACATCATTTGCAGTAATAACAGATAAAGAAAAAAATAAAAAATACCCATTAGCAGATTATGAATTAACACCAGATGTTGCAATAGTAGATCCGGATTTAGTAATGAGCTTACCAAAATCAGTTACAGCAGATACAGGAATGGATGTATTAACACATGCATTAGAAGCGTATGTATCAAATATGGCATCAGATTATACAGATGGACTATCAGAAAAAGCAGTAGAATTAGTATTTAAATATTTAAAAGAAGCATATGATGATGGAACTAATAAGCTAGCTAGAGAAAAAATGCATAATGCAAGTACAATAGCAGGAATGGCATTTACAAATGCATTTTTAGGAGTGTGTCATTCAATGGCGCATAAACTAGGTGCAGAATTTCATTTACCACATGGCAGAATAAATGCAATATTACTACCATATGTTGTAAGATATAACAGTTCTATGCCAACAAAATTTGTGTCATTCCCTAAATATGAATATTATATAGCAGACGAAAAATATTATACAATGGCAAAAAAAGTAGGGTTAAAAGCAGATAGTAAAGAAGAAGGAATAAATAGTTTAATAGAAAAAATAAAAGAAATGAATGAACATTTAAATATTCCAAAATCATTTAAAGATGCAGGAATAGATGAACAAGAATTTTTAGCTAAAGTTGATATGCTAGCAGATAGGGCTTTTGAGGATCAATGTACAACTGCTAATCCTAGAGTGCCATTAGTAGAAGAGATTAAGCAGATGATGTTAGATAGTTACTATGGCAACTGGTAATTGAAAGATAATTACAATTAGAGTAAGTAAAATTTTTTCCAATTTGTTATAGGATAATTGATTTAAAAATACGAAAGAATTATAGTTTGGCTATATTAATAAGCACATAAAATAATTTGCATTTTACCAAAATATAATTCTTTTTTAATGTAATAAGGGAGGCAAAATGAAATTATTTAGAAAGAAAAAAGAAGAAAAGAAACCAGAAATAGAGCAACAAGAAGTAGTACAAGAAGTTGTAGAAAAAGCAGAAGAAGAATTTAAAACAATAAAAGAGCAAAGAGCAGATGAAAGAAATATTAGGCAAAAAGCAATAGAACATACAGCTAAAATGATTTTACAAATATTTAAAGATTCACCTAGATATATGCAATATGTACAGGACATAGCCAAAAATTTAGCAGAAGAATCAGAATTGCCAACAGAAGTCGTGGTAGAAATGATAAAGGGAACAGTAGAGCAAGAAGAATTGCCAAATAGTATTGCGGAAGAAATGGCTCAAATATTACCAGATGAAGAAATAGTAAGTGCTATTGAAAGTGATGATAATTTAAAATTAAAACATAAAGAAGTATTAGCAGCAGGGATAGGGGATAAAGAAACAAGATTAGAAGTAGAGAAAGATATAAGAACACAAAAGGAAATAGCAGAAGAACAAAGAACAATAAGTACATTAAATGAATTGTATGAAAATTGTGAAAATATACCTGAAAGAATATTAGCAGATAAAATAAAAGGATTATCAATAAAAGAAAAAACAGAATCAATACAGAAAATTTTAGATAAAATAGTAGCTAGAAAAATAGCAGATGATTATTCTAAATTTGGAAGTACAATGTTAGACACATTAAAAAATATTGTATCTGTTGAAGATATGTATGAGTACAATATCGCAGGTTTAGCACAAGCAGAATACCAAGATAAAATATCACAAGGAATGCAAACTGAAAAAAGTTATAATAAAAGAGATTTCGAAGACAGTCTATTGAAACATATGGCAGGAGATATTGCAAGAAATTTTTTTACTACATCAAAATACATAATACCACCATTAAAAAGATTTAAGAGTATAGAGAAAAGAGAAAAAGATTTATTCTTTGCACAAATAGAAAAAGAAACGAGTAAAAAATTAACTAAGATGCAAATAGCAGATATAGAAGGTCAAATGCAAGGAATAATAGGAACAAATGCTGATATTGAAAATTTAGCAGAAAAATTATTCGAAACACCTAAAAAGAAAGCCAAAAATATAATAAGTATAGCTGAAAAAATGACAAGTGAAGATGATAGAGATTATAATACTGTTATGGCATTACAAGAATCAGGTGTATTAGAAACTTTGACAAAAATGTCGAGAGATAAGAGAGAAAAATATATAGGAGCATTCTCAAGATTTATGCAAGATAGGGAAATAAGAAATCAACGAAAAAATGATGGACAAGTAAAAAATAATACTGAGCAAAAGCCAGAAATGTCAGATATTCATGGAGAAGAGAACAGATAATCTTTTCACATAAAAAACACATTAAAGCTAAAATTTCATAACAATATAAGGATATTATATGCATATACTTAAGATAGAAATGAATAAGGAGTGTATGCATATATGAAAAAAAGAAAGTCAAAAGAAAATCAGCTATTGAAGATAGAAAATTTTTTAGCAGTTAATCAAGATTTGGATTTTAATAGCAAAACATTTAATAAGATAATGTTTATATATTCTGTAGGAGTAAAAGAATTAAAAAATAAATTAGAAATAATAAAAGACGAATTTGAAATATTTTATGACTATAATTTAATTGACCATATAAATACAAGAATTAAAAAACCAGAAAGTATAAAAGACAAAATGGAACATAAAAACTTAAATCTTACATATAAAGAAATGATAGAAAATGTGAATGATATTGCAGGAATAAGGGTAATATGTCCATTAAAAAAGGATATTTTTTCTATAAGAGATTTAATTGAAAAAATGGATAATATAGAAATATTAAAAGAAAAAGACTATGTGACAAAACCAAAAAAGAGTGGATATTCAAGTTATCATATGATATTAGAAGTACCAATAATATTATCGCAAAAAACAATGTATGTGAAAGTTGAACTACAGATAAGAACGATGGCAATGGACTTTTGGGCAAGTCTAGAACACAGCATGAAATATAAACCAAAAAATGAACTTACAAAAGCACAGTCAAAAGAATTAGTAAGCTATGCAAAAATGATAAATAAGATAGATAGCAAAATTGAACTAATAGGGACGTAACAAATTAAACAAAAATTGTTCAAAAGGGACAGAACTATTGAATATATAATTTTAATATAAAAAAGAAATCCCAGAAATTATTTTTTATTTTTCTGAGATTTCTTTTTTAATATCATTTTTTATATTATATTCGTGTCTATTACAGACCTGTCGCTTTTAAGCAATTTTTGTTCAATTTGATATGTCCCTATTGGACAACTTCCATTTTTACTTCTTTACCTTTAAATGCAAATACTATTTTTGTTATATTTGTAAAGCCTCTTTCTTTTAAATTTGTCTCATATCCTTTTTCTTCTATTTGTTTTTTTGCAATTTCTATTATTTCTTCTATACTTTCTTCTTTATCTTCACTATATAATTTGAATTCCATTATAAAACTATTTCCATTTTTATCTTTTGGTTCTAGCATTATGTCATATCTTCCTAACCCTGATTCTCTATTTGAATTTACATAGTATGTGTCTTTTAGCCCTACTAACATTCCTAGTACAAACGCATGATAAAAGTTTTCTGCTGTATCTTCTCCTACATCCATAAAACTAAACATTTCTCTTACTAGTCTTTTGAATTTATATTCAAAATTTTCAAAATCTAATGTGACTAAATCTTTTAATATAGTTCTTAAGTCATTTCCTGGTACTTTATTTCTAAACCATTCATGTATTATTTGTTGGAATAATATATTTATTTCGTAGTTTGGGATTTTTACTTTATATATGTGTACTGCTAAGTCTACTACTTCTGTTATTTTTAAATATCCTGTTTGGAGCATTAGTCCCCATATATTATCTTCGTCATTTTCTATTCCTACTATTATTGTTTCTAGGTTTATTGGCACTTCTATTTCTTCATCTCTTAATAATGTTTCAATTCTTTCTTTTACTGTTACCGAATTTTTTAATACTAGTTTTATTAAATCATTTGAACTTGTATTTACCCAATATGGCATTAATTTT
>CAWVFT010000053.1:0-3373 GCA_963928635.1 Bacillota bacterium
TAAATAAATTAAAAAATAATTAATTAATAAAAAATAAATAAATTAAAAAATAATTAATTAATAAAAAATAAATAAATTAAAAAATAAAATAATTATAAAATATATAAAAAAAATAAAAAATAGTGTATAATGAAAAAATAGTTGGAGGAATAAAAATGTGGATAAAAAAATTGTGCTTAAAGAATTTTAGAAATTATGAAAATCAAGAAATAAATTTTTGTAATAATATAAATATTTTTTATGGAGAAAATGCTCAAGGAAAGACAAATATTATAGAAGCAATTTATATGTCTAGCATAGGAAAATCATTTAGGGCTAGCAAAGATATAGAAACTATAATGATAAATAAAGAAAATTCACTTATTGAAAGTTTTTATGAAAAAGAAGATAGAGAAGGGAAAATAAAAATAGAAATAAATAAGAAAAAAAATATATATGTTAATGGAATTAAGATAAAAAAATTAAGTGAATTATTAGGAAATATAAATATAGTAATTTTTACTCCAGATGATATAGAAATACTAAAAGGTGGTCCACAAAATAGAAGAAAATTTTTAGACATTATGATAAGTCAACTAAAACCAAACTACATATATAATTTAAATATGTATTTAAAAACTTTGGAACAAAGAAATAATTATTTAAGACAAATAAAAGAAGAACAAAAAGACGAGAAAATGCTAGATATTTGGGATGAAAAATTAGTGGAATATGCAATAAAAATAAATAAATATAGAACAGAATATATAAATTTAATAAATGAAAAAATAAAAAATATTCATAAAGAAATTACAAATAATAAAGAAGAAATTAATATAAAATATATTTCAGAATGTCAAGAAAAAAATACATATTTAAATTTATTAAAACAAAGAAGAAAATTGGATATAATAAAAGGATATACAACAAAAGGAATACATAGAGATGATTTTAATGTATTTATAAATAATAAAGAATTAAATATTTATGGTTCACAAGGACAACATAGAACTGCAATTTTATCTTTAAAAATTTCGGAACTTCAAATTATAAAAGATGAAATAGGAGAATATCCAATTTTATTATTAGATGATTTTATGTCAGAATTAGATAATAATAGAAGAAAAAATTTATTAAAATATATGAAAGATGCACAAGTAATAATAACTTGTACAGAAAAATTAAATATAGAAAATTTAAATTATTTAGAATATAAAGTAGATAATGGAAAAATATTTGACAAAGACAAAATATAATTATAAAATAAACATGCAAAATAAATTAATAAAATAAAATATAATAATTAATTAAAACAATTTTCACACAAAGTATTCACAAAGAAAGGATGATAAAACAATGGAAAAATACAATCATAAATACGGAGCAGAACAAATACAAGTATTAGAAGGGTTAGAAGCCGTAAGAAAAAGACCAGGAATGTATATAGGAAGTACATCTGTAAGAGGATTACATCATATGGTTTATGAAATTGTAGATAATGGTGTTGATGAAGCATTAGCTGGATATTGTACAGAAATAAATGTAGTCATCGAAAAAGGAAATATTATATCTGTTAAAGATAATGGAAGAGGTATACCAGTAGAAATACATCCAAAAACACATATATCTACAGCAGAAACAGTTTATACAGTATTACATGCAGGAGGAAAATTTGGAGGAGATAGCGGATATAAAGTTTCTGGAGGTTTACATGGTGTTGGTGCATCAGTAGTTAATGCATTATCTGCATGGACAGAAGTTACTATTGCAAGAGACGGCGGACTATATTATATGAAGTTTGAACAAGGTAAAACCGTAAAGAAATTAGAGAAAATAGGGGAGTCTAACAAAACTGGAACATTAGTTAGATTTTTAGCAGATGATACAATTTTTGAGAGTTTAGAATATGACTATGAAGTATTAGAAAAAAGATTAAGAGAAATAGCATTTTTAACAAAAGGACTAAAAATTACAATAGAAGATCAAAGAGAAGAGACACCAAAAAAGGCTGAATTTTGTTACGAAGGAGGACTAATTTCTTTTGTAGAATATTTAAATAAAAATAAAGAAAAAATCCACCCAAACCCAATATATATTGAAAAAACAGGGGAAGTCCCAGTCGAAATTGCAATTCAATATACAACAAGTTATTCAGAAAATATATATACATTTGTAAATAATATAAATACAATTGAAGGTGGAACACATCTAGAAGGTTTTAAAAGAGCTTTAACAAAAGTATTTAATGATTATGCAAGAAGTCATAACATATTAAAAGAAAAAGATTCAAACTTACAAGGTGAAGATATAAGAGAAGGAATAACAGCAGTTGTTTCTGTAAAGGTAAAAGAACCTCAATTTGAAGGACAAACTAAAACAAAACTAGGGAATAGCGAAGTAACAGGTGTTGTACAAAGTATGGTAAATGACGCATTAGCTACATTTTTAGAAGAAAACCCACAAATAGCAAAAGCTATTTTAGAAAAATGTGTAAGTGCATCAAGAGCAAGGGAAGCTGCAAGAAAAGCTAGAGAATTAGTAAGAAAGAAAAGTAGTTTAGAAACATCAACATTACCAGGAAAATTAGCAGACTGCAGTAGCAAAGTAGCTGATGAATGTGAAGTCTATATAGTAGAGGGAGACTCAGCAGGAGGTAGTGCAAAACAGGGAAGAGATAGAAAATTCCAAGCTATATTACCACTTTGGGGAAAAATGCTAAATGTAGAAAAAGCAAGAGCAGATAAAATATATGGAAACGATAAATTAAACCCAGTAATAGTTGCAATTGGTGCAGGTATTGGAGCAGATTTTGATATAACAAAAATAAGATATGGAAAAGTAATTATAATGGCTGATGCCGATGTAGATGGTGCACATATTAGAACATTATTACTAACATTTTTCTTTAGATACATGAGACCACTAATAGAAAATGGAAATGTGTATTTAGCACAACCACCACTATACAAATTATCTAAAAAAGGAATGGAAGATATATATTGTTATACAGACGAAGATTTAGATAAAGCTTTTAAGGATTTACAAGAAAAAGGTATAGAAAGAGATACATTATCATTACAAAGATACAAAGGACTAGGGGAAATGAATCCAGAACAATTATGGGAAACAACTATGAATCCAGATACAAGAATACTAGTAAAAGTAACAATGGATGATGCAATAAAAGCAGATGAAATATTTACTTTACTTATGGGAGATGAAGTTGAACCTAGAAGAGAATTTATACAACAAAATGCAAAATATGTAAAAAATTTAGATATTTAATTAATAAATAAAAATTAAATAAAATAAAAATTAATAAAAAAATAATTAAATAAAAAAAATTAAATAAAAAAATAATTTAAAAAATAATTTATTAAAAATAAAATAATAA
>CAWVFT010000054.1:0-15090 GCA_963928635.1 Bacillota bacterium
TGGGGACCGTTCAAAAATTCTCAAAAGTTTGAAAAACTTTTGTTAGAATTTTTAGAATGGGGAGACGGAAAAATTAATAAATTATTACATTCGGGAGCGAGCCGTATAATTTAATTCGTTATGCAAAGATGAACAAAAATTCTATTTGTTATTTTTTGCACTCGCTCTTGATATATTGAGCAATACTCCCATTTCGCATAGAATTATAAATAAAGCTGTTCCTCCATAGCTAAAGAATGGTAACGGCATCCCTGTTGCAGGCATTGATGATGTTACAACTGCTATGTTTATTATAACTTGTATTGCAATTAATGCTGTTATTCCAATTGCCATAAGGCTTCCGAACATATCTGGTGATTTCATTGCAATTAATATTCCTCTCCAAATAAAGACTGCAAATAATATAATTATTAATGTGCATCCTAGAAAACCTAATTCTTCTCCTATTATTGAAAAAATAAAATCATTATGTGGTTCTGGAATGTATAAATATTTTTGTGTACTATCACCTAAACCTACACCAAAAAGTCCTCCTGAACCTATTGCATACAAACTTTGTATTACTTGCCACCCTGTGTCTGTTGCATCTTGCCATGGATCTAAAAATGTTAGAACTCTTTGTAATCTATATGGTTCTAGTACAACTAATACAATTACAATTGGAATTAATATACTTCCTGCAGTTAAAAAATGCCTAAATTTACATCCTGCGACTAACATCATTACCACGACTATTCCTAATATAACTACAGATGCACTAAAGTGTGGTTGTAATAATAGTAATCCTATAATTGGTAATACCCAGAAAAAATGCTTTAAAAAGCCATTTTTGAACTTTGGCAATTCATCTCTATTTTTTACTAATATCCCTGCATAAAATACTATTATTAAAAATTTAACTATTTCAGATGGTTGAAAAGATAGTGTTTCTGTTATATATATCCATCTCTGTGCACCATTTGATTCAGTACCTATAAGTAATACTGCTGCTAACAATATTAAAGATACTACATAAGCATGTATATAAAATTTGTTATAAAATCTATAATCTATTTTTGATATTGCGAACATTGCTATAACACCTAACACCGCAAATATCAATTGTCTTTTAAAATAATAATAACTATCTCCTGTATCTGCCAATGCTGATGGTGAACTTGCAGATAACAACATTACCAGCCCAACTCCAAGTAAAAGTATTATAGTTATTAGCAATGTAAAATCCATAGGATTATTAAGAAAGCTTGAAAACTTTCCCTTTTTTGTTTTTGCCATTAAGAGAACCTCCCTTATTTTATTTCTTTGGTGTATTTAATTTGTTATTTTTCTTTATTTATATTTTATTCTATATAATTCTTAATCCAATGACACAAAGAATTAAAGTAATAAAGCTAAATACCATTACTACTTTATTTTCTTTCCATCCAGATAATTCAAAATGATGGTGCAATGGCGCCATTTTGAAGATTCTTTTTCCTGTCTTTTTGAAATATCCTACTTGTAGTATTACAGATAAAGTTTCAATTACTGGTACTAATGCTATTACTAAAAGTAATAATGGCATTTTTAAATATAATGCTAATCCTGATATAACTCCACCTAAAAGCAATGATCCTGTGTCCCCCATAAATACTTTTGCAGGATGCAAATTAAACATTAAAAATCCAAGTGTTGCCCCAATAACTATGCTTCCAAATATTGAAACTTCCCCTATTCCTATCATTAGACCAATTACTGTTAAACATGTAATTATTATAGCTGATACACTTGATGATAATCCATCTATTCCATCTGTTAAATTTATTGCATTTGTTGTTGCAAGTATAACTACTATTGCTGCAGGTATATATACAACTGTTGGTAATTCTATATATGTTTTTAATATTGGTATATATGTTTCTGTGCCTAAATTTAGTCCTTGTATTAAATATATTACATATGATACAGATATTATTAGTAATCCTAGCATTTTATAGCTTGGTTTTAATCCTTCTGTATTTTTTAATACTAATTTTTTATAGTCATCTATAAATCCTATGGCTCCAAATCCTATTGTAAGTAACATCATAGGAATAATTTTTTTTGCAGTCTCTTCTAACCCTGCCATATTCATATACACATATGATATTATTGATGAAATTATCATTGCAATTATTATTATTATTCCTCCCATTGTAGGAGTTCCTTGCTTTTTCAAATGTGATGCTGGTCCATCATTTCTTTCTATTTGACCTACTTTTAATTTTTTTAATATTGGTATTATAATTATTCCTAAGATAATTGATATAATAAATGTACTTAACAATACTATTATTTCAAAACTCAATTTTCTCAAACCTTTCTGCTTTTATTTCATTTGCTTTAATCTTTCTTTTCATTATTTTCTAGATTTTCAATTATTTCTCTTACAATAATTCTTTCGTCAAAAGGATATTTTTTTCCATTTATTTCTTGGTATGGTTCATGACCTTTTCCTGCTAATAGTATTATATCTTTATTATTTGCCATTTTTATTGCTTTTTCAATGGCTTCTGTCCTATCTACTACTATTTCATAGTTTCCTTTTGTCTTTTTTATACCTTCTTCTATTTGTTTAACTATTTTTTCTGGGTCTTCTGTTCTTGGATTATCTGATGTAATAATTGTATAGTCAGCAATTCTTCCAGAAATTTCTCCCATTATTGGTCTTTTACCTGGATCTCTATCTCCTCCACATCCAAATACAGATATTACTTTTCCCCTTGTATAACTTTTTATTGCTCTTAAGATATTTTCTAAACTTTCTGGTGAATGTGCATAATCTATCATTATTGTTAATCCCATTTTGTTATCAACTAATTCTGATCTTCCTGGAACTCTTACTTCTAAAAGTGCTTCTTTTATAATTTCTGTTGGTACATTAAATTTTTGTGCTACGCATATTGCTGCTAAAGAGTTATACACGCTAAATCTTCCTGGTATACCTGTTTTTACTCTTTCGTTTCTATCTACTAATTTTACTTTAAAATCAACATATGAGTTTGTTATAGTTATATCTTTTGCTAATAATTTTGCATAATTGTCTATTCCATATGTCATTATATTACTTTCTGGAAATAGTGATGGTATTTTTGCTCCTTGTAAATCATCTGTATTCACTATTCCGTTTTTGCATTTTTTAAATAATATTAATTTTGAATTTAAATAGTCTTCCATATTTGGATGTTCTTTTTCGCTGATATGGTCTTCTGAAAAATTTGTAAATATTGCATAATCAAATTCGCATCCATCTACTCTATGTAATTTTAAACTTTGTGATGATACTTCCATTACAACTACTTCTACACCTTGGTCTACCATTTGCTTAAATATTTGTTGTAATTCTAAACTTTCTGGTGTTGTTCTATCACTGTCTTTTATTTTCTTACCATTAATATATGTTGCTATTGTTCCTATTAGCCCTACTTTTTTTCCTGCTTTTTCTAATATTTCTTTTATCATAAATGTTGTTGTTGTTTTTCCTTTTGTTCCAGTAACTCCTATTAGTTTGAATTTAGTTGATGGATTTCCATAAAAATTAGATGATGCTATTGCTAATCCTTCTCTTGTATCTTTTGCCATTATTATTGTTACATCTTCTGGTATTTTTAATGATTTTAAATCACATCCTTCTTGTATCATTACAGCTATTGCACCATTTTCTATTGCATCATTTATAAATTGATGTCCATCTACTGAATATCCTTTTATTGCTACAAATAAATATCCTTCTTTTACTTCTTTAGAATTATTTTCAATTCCTTTTATATCTAGCTCTAAATTACCTTTAACTTTTAGTCCTTCTAAACCTACTAATAATTTTTTTAATTCCATTTAGAATCATCCTTTCTTTATTTTAAATTAACGGCAAATTTTTACCTTTAATTTTTGTATATTATATAACTAAATTTCGTTTTTGTATAGGTTTTTGCTTAAATTTTTACGCATAAAACTACAATTTTATTACTGTTCACAACTATAATTAGTATTTAATGAATTTATATATTTTTGTTATTATAATTTTATTCATAAAGTATATAAATATTCAAAAGGCACCTCATATTGAAGTGCCTTTTCATGCTATTTCATTTACTTTTTCGCTTTTAATGCCTGATTTATATCTTCCTTGGCAACAAAAGCTGCAGCTTCGGTTGCCTTTTCCCAGCCATATATCCTTGCAATATCTTTGTATGCATCTTCTTTATATGCATACATTAGTTCTGAAGAACTGACGATTGCTCCCCCTCCTTCTTCATCAAAGTTACCAGTGGCTGTTGCTCCTTGTGCTTCATATCCTGACACAAGAAACATAGTATTAGGCATACGCTTTCTTAGAGCTTCTGCCTCTTTTGGATGAGTTGCTTTAACTACTGCCCCCACTGGAGAATATCTTTCCTCCTTTGCAGTAAGGAGCTTTCCTAAATCTGCAATCAGTTCAGTTTCATAAGAAGACTGATTTGCTGTTTTTGTCAATACAAAAACAGCTTGCCCTTTCTTTACTGCAGTCTTTATAAACGGAATTACTCCATTTATTCCTAAATACTGATTGATGGTTACTGCATCAAATGTCGGGTATTTTCCACCAAGCAATACTTTAGCATAAACATATGCTTTTAAATTGGAGTTAATACCAGCTATTTTCTGATCTCCTATAATGAAGAGATCATTTAGTCTTGCGTACAAGGCTATTTCCCGATAAATCGAAAAACAGTGCTTATCCTGAAAGAATTCCTCGTCAAGCTTTATAGCTACGACGTGTTTTGCAACTGCCTTGATGTACTTTGTGCAAAAGTTCCTCAGTATATCTTTCTTAGATATACCAATTTTTAATGCCGCCTGATATATAGGCGGTAATTCTGATATTTTCGGCGCAAGTCCTGCGACCAGCCTACTGTTTTTCCGTTTTATTTCCTCATTCAAGTATTCTATAGCATTCATTTTTTCGTCCTCCTAAAAATTTTATTTGGATTATCAATAAGAAGTTACAAGGAATATTATATCACTATTTTACATAAAATTCAATCTGATTTTTATAATACTTTGTATTATCAGTTTAATATCTTTTTTAGCATCAGTACTACAGATTCCAGCATACTGTACTACATTTTCTGCTTCCTGCTAATTCCATATTACCGGTCTAAATGTAACATTCGAAGCCGCTACACCTGATGCGAGGATGCCGTTACTATTGATAACGCCGAACAGAGAATCTCTTATCATAATAGGATAATCTGTACTTGATTGATTTTGAAAAGTATATGACGCGCCATACCAGTTTTGAGTTTCTGCTATTGCTCTACCTAAAGTTGTTGTTACATTAACTGTATTTGATATTTCATCAACATATTTTTCCATACCTGGTGTTTTTAATGCTTCTTCTAGTCTATATCTATAAGATTTTGCATTTGTTGATGTCTTACTTCTATTTTCAAATAATGTTGCTGTTTGCATATATCCTCCTGTATCTTTTACTCCTGATTCATTCCCTGTAGATGTACTATTATATGAATTAGTTGATGTTGCATTTGCTCCATATCTGCTTTGTGCAAGATATGCCACTGCTCCCCAGTCAAGTGATGTAGCTAAATGTGGATCTAATGTATTTGTTCCTAATGTTGAATCTCCATTTCTCAAATTATAGCAAATGTCAAAAGATTCTGATACATTTACACTTGTGTATGTTGTTGCTCCTTTTATTATTTGTACTCCCGCTTTACTAATAGTTGTGCTAAAGATTACTATAAATATAATAATTATAAACGAAATAATTGTTTTCCTCATAATTATATCCCTCCCAATATCATTTGTTTATTTCACTTTTAATTTTATAAACTATTTTTATATTTTTTAGGCTTTACCCTGTTTTGCTTGGCTTATATTTTGCTACCCATATTCCTGACAATTTGTTTTCATTTGAATCTGTATCTTGATTAAATGCTGGGTGTACTGTAAAGTCTAATGGTAAAACATTTCCATACTTTTCTGTGTCTAATGGCCTATCATTTATATCTACAAAAATTATTTCTGTATCATCATTTGGATTATCTGGTAATCTATAAGCATATCTTGGTATCCATACCCACCATGCTTCTTGTCCATTTGCTGTTGTTTTTATATTTGCCCATAATTTATTTTCATAGTCATACCATTTTTTATCACTATTAAATTCTTCTAGACTACTTACTTCTGATAATTTTGTTTCTGCTGTACTTCCGTTTTCTTCATATTTTATTAAATATGTATTTTCTCTATCAAATCCTGTTAAATCTGGTTCCATTACTTTTTTTGTCATTTCTAAATCATCTGTTTTGTTTTTTCCATAACTTGAATCATATTTTGCAATCCATATTCCTTTTAATTCTTTATCTGTGGTAAATGCTGGATGCACTTGATATCCTTCTGGTAAGCTACTTCCATATTTTTCTGTGTCCAATGGTTTGTTATTTGTGTCTACATATATTATCTCTGTTGTTGGTGGTTTTTTTGTGTCTGTTACTTCTCCTATTTTATATGCATATCTTGGTATCCACACCCACCACGCTTCATATCCGTTTGCTGTTGTTTTTATATTTGCCCAAATTTTATTTGCATAATCATACCAGATGTATTTTGTATTTCCATCTTCTATATAATTTATTACTTCTTGATTCATATGTAATGTTATTCCTACTTCATATGTTTTGCTAAAATCTTCATTATAATATATTGCACTTGTTGTTAATGCATTAAATCCTTCTAAATTTGGTGCATAATATGTTTCTTCTCCTACCGTTACTATCTCACTTTCTTCTTTCATTACATAGTCTTTTTCATTCATTTCTATATCATATCCTGAACCCATTACTCTACATCCATATTTATAGCTATGTACTGCTTTTCCTTTTAGTCTTGTTACGTTTACTTTAAATGCTGTATCGGTTAACTGATCATATATATATGTTGTATTATTTTGTGCTATCTCGTCTGGTACATAGTATAGTCCTTCTACTTTTCCTGTTTCATCAATTAAATAGTCTAATAAATTTTCTATATAATATTCTTTTGTTGGTTCTTTATTTGTAGGCATTCCTTCTCTTATATATATTATTTCCATTTTTAAACTTTTGGGCAAACTTGTTGGTTCTACCGGTACTGTAAATATATGTTTTGCTTCATTTGATAATATTTCTTCACTATTTTCTATTTCTTTTATTTTTATTCTTTCATCTAATTCTGTCATTTCTGTCGCGAATGCTGCCCATACTGCATTTGTTAATATTCCATTGTCTCCTGATATTGTTGTTATTGTTACTGACGCTAAGATTAATAATACTATTATTGTGATGACAAGTGCCATTAATGTTATTCCTTTTATGTTGTTTTTCATTTGTTCCCTCCTATTTCTGTTTTATGTTACTTTTGAGTTTCCTTAAGGATGTTACTTAAGGAAATTAAAAAAGATTATATATAGCTCAAAAGCATTTATTTTTCAAGCTTTTATATAATCTTTAATTTTTTATTTTTATTTTTTTTATATATATTTTTTTCAGTACTTTTATATTTTATTTCTATTGACATTACTACATTTTATTGATATTATATTTTTAATTTAAAATCGTTAAGTAACATCCTTAAAGAAAATTTATTATATTTCTACATATAATTTTGTTCCTTCATTTATCGTAATCCCTGCTTTTGGTGTTTGGTTTTTAATTATTGTATTTTCTTTATCTATATTTTCATCTTCATTTTGCAGTTTTAGTTCTAAGCCTGTTTCTTTTATTATTTCTTCTGCCTCTTTGATTGTTTTACCTATTATATCTGGAGTTTCAACTTGATTTATGTCTTCTACTTCATCTTGATTTCCTTGATTTACTTCTAAATATGGTAATATTTCGCTAAATATTTGCCCTCCTATTGGTGCTGCTACTCCACCTCCTTGGTGCCCTCCTTCCCCTGTTGGATTATATAAGGTTATAAGTAATACTACTTGTGGGTCATCTATTGGTGCTACTCCTAAAAATGATGTCACATATTTATTTGTATTTACACCATCTTCTGATGTTCCTGTTTTTCCACCTATTCTATATCCTGCTACTTTTGCATTTTTTCCTGTTCCTTCTGATACGACTGATTCCATCATGCTTAATACTTTTTCTGATGTCTCTTTTGATATTGCTGTACCTCTTGTTTCATTTTCTATTTCTGTTATTTCTTTTGTTTGACTATTTACTATTTTTTTAACTACTTTTGGTTTTACTAATGTTCCTCCATTTGCTATTGCGGATACTGCTGTTACTAATTGCAAAGGTGTTATTTCAAATCTTTGACCAAAACTTATTGTTGCAAGTTCCACTGGTCCTGCTTTTTCTTGTTTTATAAATATACTATTTGCTTCTCCTGGTAAGTCAACTCCAGTTATTTCTAGAAGTCCAAATTTTTTTAAATATTCAAAATATTTTGTTACTCCTATTTTTTGTCCTAGTCCTATAAATACTGGGTTACATGAATTCATTAATGCTTGCCTTAGGCTTTCTGCTCCATGTGGTCTATAATATCTCCAACATTTAATTCTTACTCCTGCAACTTCAATTCCTCCTGTACATGTAAATTCTCCTTCTTTATCTATATCTGTTACTATTCCCTCTTCTAATGCTGCTGATGATGTTATTGTTTTAAATGTTGAACCAGGTTCATATGTATCTGTTATTGCTCTATTTCTCCATACAGCCTGCAAATTTTTCGTTTTATCTTCTTGGCTCATATTTTCCCAATTTTGTTTTAGTTCATCAGTATATGCTTCAAATGGTTCATTTAAATTATATGATGGATATGTTGCCATTCCTAAAATATCTCCTGTTTTGGGATCCATTACTACTACATTTCCACCATCTGTACACTTATTGTCTATACATGCTTCTTTTAAATATTTTTCTATTATAGATTGTATATTCATATCTATTGTTAAAATTAGATCGTTTCCATCTATTGCTGATATGTAACTTTCCCCTTCTTCTCCTATCTCTCCACCTTTTGCATCTGTATGTTTCTTTATCCTTCCTTTTTGCCCTGCAAGCTCTACTTCATATTTTGCCTCTATTCCATCTAATCCTTGATTATCACTTCCGCAAAATCCTATTATTTGTGATGCTAAATTATTATTTGGATAATATCTTTTTGTGTCTTCATCAATGTTTATTCCTGTATCTATTCCATTTTCATTCATCCATGTTCTTAGTTCGTCTGTTTTTTCCTTTTCTACTTTTTTAGCAATAGTTTCTATTGAACTTCTTTTTTTGACTTTTTTTAATACTGTTCCATAATCTAATTCAAATATTTCTGATAGTTTTTTTGCTACTTTTTCTTTGTTTTCTTCTGATATGTTTACTGGATTTATGGTTACTGTTTCAACTGTACTGCTTACTGCTAATATGTTTTTTCCTGTTCTATCATAAATTGTTCCTCTTTTTGGATTTATATATCTATCTAGCGTTTGTTGTTCATATGCCATCTCACTTAAAGTTGCTCCTTGGACAAATTGTATAAATCCTATTCTTCCTATTAATAATAATATTATTAAAAACGCTATGAATAAAATATTTCTCATTCTTTTTTTTGTTGATAAGTTTGTTGTAATCATAAAAAACCTCCTAATTTATTTTATTAGGAAGTTTTTTTATTATTACTTTTAATTGCTATATATTTTCTAATGAATCCATTAATAGAAATTCTTTTAATTTAATATGTTTAACTGTACTTGTTGAATAATCTATATCATCATTAGTTATAATTATTTTTTGTGATAAATTATTTATGTTTGCAAATGCTGAAAATTCACGATTATATGTTTTTTCTTCTGCTATGCTATATGCAACTTGTATATAATATTGTTTATTGTTTTTTTGTGCAAGGAAATCTATCTCTTTTCCATTATTGTTAAATACATTTAATTTATATCCCATATAAATAAGTTCATTATAAACTATATTTTCTAAATTATGTGTTAAATCATATCTATTGTCCATACATCTAATTGAATTAAATGCTACATCTGTATTATATATTTTTGAATAATATGCAAGTTCATTTTTTGTTTTAGTCGAATATTGTTTAACTGATTCAATGATATAGGCATCTTCTAAATAACTTAGATATTTAATGATTGTGTTTATAGAACAATTTTCATTTTTTCCTTTTATGTAATCATGAATTGATTTAGCTGAAATAATTCTGCTATTAGATTTTAATATATAATTTACAAAATTTTTAAATAGCTGTTCTTTTTTTATTTTATATCTATTTAATAAGTCATTAATAACTATTGTGTCATCTAAATCATTTAGATATATCATTCTCGCTTCTTCTGTATCAAATTCAAATCTTTTAGGAAATCCTCCCCATACTAAATAATCTATAATACTACATTCTTTTCCAAGCTCTTTGGTATATTCTAAAATTTCTTTATATATAAATGGTCTTATTTTAAAAGCAACATATCTACCACTTAGTTCTTTTGTAAACTCTTTTGATAATAATTTTGAATTTGAGCCAGTAATAAATATCGAGTTATTATATAGTCGCAATGTTTTACAGGCTTCTTGCCAACCATCTAACATTTGTATTTCGTCTAAAAACACATAACATTTTCCAGCTTTTCTATTATTTTCAATATAATCTATCAACAGATTACTGTTTGAAATGTTAGCCAAAATTCTTTTATCTTCAAAATTTAGATAAATTACATTATCTGTTTTTTGTTTTATTTCGTTTCTTATTTGTTCAAGTACAACTGATTTTCCTGAACGCCTTATCCCTGTTATAATTTTTATTAAGTCAGAGTCATAAAATTCACGGATTGGTTTTATATAATGTTCTCTATATATCATAACTATTCACCTCTATATTTATTATACTGAAAGTTTTTCCTTTTGTCAACAAATCTTTCAGTTGTACTGAAAGATTTGCTTGCTTTTGAAATATGTTTCACTTTATACTATTTTTTATTTTTCCATTTTCGACTTAAGGTAGGGACCGACAATTTAGAAAGTGTTAAACTTAATTAAATTTATACAATAAATTTTAAAAACTGCAACTTATAGTATATCCTATCATGTTACAGTTTAATTTCTATTTAATATTGCATCTATAATTTTTTCAAACCAATTCTTATTATCTTCTTCATTTATATTGACTTTTTCTGAAGCTGACTCGATATAATCTTTTTTAGGTAATGTTACATATACTGTTTGCTTATTAGTTAGCTTTTCCATTCCTAGTCTATTTTTAGCTTCTTGTTCGATATTACTAAAGTTTAGGCTATTTTCTATATTTACTTCTGTTTGTTCATTTTCTTTTTGTAATGCCGCCAACTCTTGTTTTTGAGATTGAATTTCACTAAATTTTACACTTATTTGAGAGTTTTGATAACTTATTGCTAATAAAACTCCTAGAGCTATAATTGCCATTGCAATTAGTTTCATTTGAGTTTTCTTTTGATTTTTTGATAGTTTTACTTCTTGTCTTGGTAATTCTTCAACAACTTTTAATCTTTTATTTTTAGTTTTTGTCTTTTTCCTTTTGTTACTTTTATTATAATCCGGATCTAGCTTTCTTGGACTAGTACCATATTGATAATTTGCCATAAGTTATCACCTCCTTACAGTTTTACTCTTTCGTTCTTTCAAATACTCTTAACTTAGCACTTTTGCTTCTAGCGTTTTCTTCTTGTTCTTTTACACTTGGTATTATTGGTTTTTTTGTAATTATCTTACCCAAAGATTTTGCTCCACATACACAATATGGTAAATCACTTGGACATGTACAATTACCTTTTGCTTCTATCATTGCTTTTTTTACTGCTCTATCTTCTAATGAATGAAATGTAATTACACATAATCTTCCGTTTTCTTTTAAGCAATTTATACAGTCTAAAATTGTTTTGTATAATGGTTCTATTTCATTGTTTACTTCTATTCTTATAGCTTGGAATGTTTTTTTTGCAGGATGTCCATTTTTTTGTTTTGATTTAGGTATTGATTTTTCGATTATTTCTACTAGTTCTTTTGTAGTTTCTATTTTCTTATTTTTTCTTTGGATACAAATATTTTTTGCTATTTGTCTGGAAAATCTTTCTTCTCCATATTCATAAATTATATTTGCCAATTTTTGTTCTGGATAAGTATTTATAACTTCTTCTGCTGTTAATCTTTGAGTTTTATCCATTCTCATATCTAGCTTATTGTCTCCTAGATAACTAAACCCTCTATTTCTTTCATCTAGTTGATATGAGGATACTCCTAAATCTAAAAGGATTCCATCTACTTTATCTATTTGTAAATCATTTAATATTTTTTTAATATCATCATGATTTCCATGTACATATTTTACATTTGAATATTTTTCTAATGTTTTTTTTGCTGAATTTAAAGCTTCTTCATCTCTATCAATTCCTATTAGAAGTCCGTTTTCTGCAATTTTTTTAATTATTTCTTTACTGTGACCTGCTCCACCAATAGTTCCATCTATATATATTCCATTTGGCTTTATATTCAAATTTTCTATACATTCTTTTAACATTACAGGCGTGTGTTTGAATTCCAATGTTTCACCTCTTAAATTAACATTCCAGCTGGTATTTATACCAGCTGATTATCTTTTGGTTATTAAATAGCTTTTGTAATGTTTTCTTTGGTTTTATTAAACTTTATAATTTTTATCTTTTGCAATTACTATTTCTTTTGTACATTTTTCCTCTGTTTTTTTATCTATTCTTTTGTTTATATATAAACTTATAAAACATAAGTTATATACCTAAATTTGCCATATTTTCTGCAATTTCCTCTGCTGATATATTTTCATCACATTTTTCCCAAACTTCTTTATTCCATATTTCAAGTCTTGTTCCTACACCTATAATTATAGCTTCTTTCTCTAATTTTGCTACTTCTCTTAAATTACTTGGTATTAGGAATCTTCCTTGTTTATCAATTTCACATTCTGTTGCTCCTGCTAAGAAAAATCTTACAAAGCTTCTAGCATTTTTGTCTGATAGTGGCAAAGTTTTTAATTTTTCTTCAAAGTTTAACCATTCAGTTTGTGAGAACGCAAATAAGCAACCATCTAAACCTTTAGTTAAAATAAATTTTTCGCCAATGTCTTGTCTTAGTTTAGCTGGCATTATTAATCTGCCTTTTGCATCTAGGTTATGCTCATATTCTCCCATTAACAACTGAATTCACCTCTTTTCACTTTCTACCACTTTGAACCACTTTTCTCCACTTCACCTTAATTTTAATATATATTTAAATATTTTGCAAGTATTTTTTTAAAATTTTTTTTAATTTTTTCATAACAATGTTTTATGTTTTTTTTACTTTTATTTATCTTTATAGAACGTTTCGTTTTACTTTTTGTTTTTATGGTATTATAAGTTCATTTTCTTTGTTTTATTACCTTGTTATACTTTATATATAATTATAAGGAGGTAACTTATGAATACTACTGAATATGCTATAAGAAAAAATATTGGAAGTAAAATTAAATTAGCTAGAACAAGAACTAATTACACACAGGAAAAATTAGCAGAAAAATTACAATTATCTACTAGGTATATTAGCCAACTAGAACGTGGTATAGCCTTTGGTAGTGCCACAACAATAGTAAGTATTTGCAAAGCCTTAAATATTAGTTCTGATTTTCTATTTCATGATGTAATTAATTCTGAAAATTCAGTTTCATCTATAGTAGATGATAAGTTTTTACATACTTATTCTATGTTAAATGACTATAATAAAGAAGTTCTAAATAGTATGGCTAAAGAATTAGTCAACTTACAAAGTAATTTTACTGAAGAAGAAATGAGAGCTGCCGCCAAAGACACAAATAATTTTAATAAGTATTATAATAGAAAAGACTACGTTATATGAATTCTAACTTCTCTGCATATGTATTTTGCTTTGTAAATATGCATAAACTTAGCTTTACATTATATCAAAACCCCCAGAAAGAATTCTGGGGTTTTTGTGTTTTAAACAAAGTTTCAATGTTCTCAAGTTTAATCTACTAAAAAATATATTTTAAATTACTAGTCTATTGTTGTACTTGTTCTTCCCGTTCCAACAACAGCTTCTTGTAATGAACGCCAAGTATTGCATCCTACAATTCCATCTACTGTAAGTCCTACTCTTGCTTGATAACTTCTTACTGCATTCTGAGTTGCTACACCAAATATTCCATCTAAGCCACCTGTTCTATATCCTAAAGTATTCAAGTCATCTTGTGCTATTAAGACATAATTGCTTAAACTACCTCTTCTTAATAATGGAAATCCTCCTGTACTACATGCTGGTTTTCCAAATCTTTTGTCAAAATGAACCCAAGTTGGTGTTAAAGAAATTGGTTCTACATAATACCATACTCCTGAATTGTTAGCACTTTCCCATAATTGCCTTCTTCTTGTAGCTGTTAATGTTTGACCTACATCAAATGCTGTACCTGCATAATGTTGTGATTATATATACACAGTTGAACCACCTACTGTGCAAAAGATAATTGATTTTGGCATTGTTAAACTTCAGTCGCCATCAAGTCGACGTACTTATGTACGCCTCGCTCAAGTCTCCTTCGTTTGCCTAGCCAAAATGCAATTCTTTTTTGCACTTGTACTTTTTATTTTATTATATCAATCTACTTATATCTATTTTTAATTCAAATTTTACAGATTTATCATGATAAATATAAATTTTATCGATTAACATATTTAGTATTGCTTTATCTGGTACTTCCGCTTCTATAATTTGATTAAAATAATCTATTGTTTGTTTCAATTTTTCTTGCTTTATTTCTAAATCTTCATTTTGCAACTCTTGTAATTTCTTTTTTGTCTTTTCTATTTCTTTATACTTTTCTTCTTCTAAACTTCTATATGTATTTTCTATAAATTCCTTTTTGTCTCTTGAAGAACTTGCTATTTCTTTTATTCTCTGTGAGATTAAAACTTTATATTCTGCTTCCAAATTCTTTAAATTGTTTTTTTGTTCTTCAAGATTTTTCTTTTTGCTAGATTTATATTCGTTAAGCTTTAAATTATTTATT